>CAJWTS010000048.1 GCA_913047795.1 uncultured Verrucomicrobiota bacterium
GAATTATATAATAGAGCTATTCAGGAAGAACAAAAGATTGATTCTAAAACACTAAGGCGCTGCTGTCGACAATGCCGCGCGGATGGCAGACGAACTGGAATTGCGCGGCATCGAGCCGGTGCGCATTGTGCGCCTACGCGAGGGACGCAATACGCATGCACAAGCGGGTGCCGTCCGCGCGCTGTTGGGCGATGCTGGACGCGACCAGCGACTGGCGCTCGTGACCACGGGCTCGCACATGCGCCGTGCCGTGCTCTGTTTCCGCCGCGAAGGTTTCACGCACGTCGCAGGCATCTGGACCTATACGGCAAGCGGAGACGAGGATCTGGGCGGTGGTCGGTTTTGGCGCTACGGGTTCTGGGCGAACTGGCGCGCACAGATCGAGCACCTGCGCGAAGGTGTCGCGCTCGCCGTCTACCAGGCACGGGGCTGGATCTGAGATGGCGGACACGCCTCCGTTTGGTGCCCTTGCGTTCAAGTGGCCGTGGCGGCCGTACCAGCAACGCGCGCTGACCGAACGCGAACAACACCTTGCTCGAGCACGCGGTCCCGGCGTGCACGAGACACGATTCGCGGTTAAAATGGATCTCGTTGCGGAGACTCCGGACAACCCGGGGCCGGCGTTCGGCGATCTGGTGAATTGAATGGCGGCCATGCGCGGAACGAACATTGTGTTGGGGGCCCTGCTGGCCCTGTGCGGGTCGTTTGCGGTGCACGCAGAGGAGAAGCCACTCTGGGAAGCCGGCATGTTCTTTGGCGTGGGGCGACTGCCGCACTACCCGGGATCTGACGGATACGAGATATACCCCCTTCCGCTGCCGTATCTGATCTATCGCGGCCAGATCGTGCAGGCCGACCGCGAGGGGCTCAAGGGCATCCTTCACCGGTCGCCGCGAATGGTCACCCGGTTGGCGTTTTCAGGCCACCCGCCGGTAGAAGACGACGATGATGCACGCGCGGGAATGGCGGAACTGGACCCCCTGCTGGAAGGGGGCCTCTCCCACAACATCTACCTGCGCCGGTCGGCAACGCGCGAACTATACCTCCACGCATCCGTTCGTCAGGTTGTCTCCTTCGACTGGCTAGACGTGCGCGGGCAGGGCTTCCTCGGCAACGTCCAGTTGATCTATCGCGACTGGGATCTTCGGGGCGACGGGAAATGGGCCTATGGCCTGCGGACGGGTCCGCGCCTCGCATCCACGGACTACCACCAGTATTTCTATCGCGTGTTGCCAGCCGACGCGACGCCGGAACGGCGGGCCTATGATCCGCATGGCGGCTACGGCGGATTCACAATCTCGCAGAACCTGGTGTACAAACGCACGGCGGATCTGTCGATCGGCCTCTACATGCGCTGGCTCAACCTCACCGGTGCCGTGATTGAAGACAGTCCGCTTGTGCGCGAGAAGAACAACCTTGTTGTCGGCGGCGCGATCATCCGGCGCCTCGGCCAGTCAACGCAGATGGTGGATCGGTAAAAAAGCGCGGCCGCAAGGCGGCAGCGCTCAACTTACGGCCGGCTCCGAAACAAGGGGGATAGCGTGACCTGACCGTGCCCAACAGCTCCAGCAAGCAGGCCAGAACGCACCCTTGGCGCGAATGGTTTCTGCGGTGTGATTTGTCATGCCGCGCCATAATCGAGCTCGCGGTAGAGGCTGCCAGGTGTCGACAAGGGGTGATGGCTCGCGACTTGGCAGCATAGGCCTGCCTGCCTATACTGCGATCCTGATGACGTTTCCTGCGGAGAAATTCTCCGGCTCTACGCAATTGCGCCGGCAGGTCGCGGTCCTCGCGGTCGCGATTAGCCTGGTGACCGTGGCGACAGGGGTCCACAGCGACGAGCCGGCCGACGGCCTGGTGACCGCGCTTGGCGCGCAGGCGTATCGCGCCCGCGCCGCGGCGACCAAGGCGTTGCGCGCGGAACTCGTTAGGGTTGATGAGCAGACGAAGGACTGGATCACCGCGACCGACGCGGACGTGGCCGCCGCGCACGATAGTGACGGAGCCCGGGCGCTATACCGTGCCCTGGAGATTGCATCGACAAACGACCTCGACCCCGAGGTCAGTACGCGCGCAGCCGAACTGCTTGCCGATGGCGCCTATTCGGCGGCATTTTTTACCCTGGACGAGCCCCAGCAGCGCGTAGCCGGCATGCGCTTTGCGAGCACGGTACAAAACAACGGGCAGTCGGTGACCGCCAAGGTTTACACCAAGCACGGGTACGCAATTGCCGACCTGGGCACGTTACGAATCGCGAAGAAAGGCTTCCCGTGCGCGCCGGGCCGCCTGACGATCGCCCTGTCTTCCCACGGAAGCTCGAGCCGTTTCGGGTCCGGCGCGACGCGGTTCCTGTACAAGAACGTGAACGGAGTCGCCACCTTCGAATGGGGGAATGACATCACGTTTTCGCTTCTGGCCGGCGTCCTGACCCTTGGTGAGCAGAAGGTGCCCTTCGATCGTCGTTTCCGGGTCGTGTTTCTCGACGAAAATAATGAGGCGGGAGCAATCGTGCGCCTGCATAAATCGCCGTTCACGTTCTGATCTTGACGTGCCGGCCGCCGCCCGGTAGGCTACGCGCACAATCATGAACACGAATCGATTGCTTGGTCTCGCGCTTAGAAGCCTGGCCCTCCGATAGGGGGCACGGGATTCGTCTGCCGGCTAGCATTCATTGGCTGTTATAGAGGTCATGCCCGGACGAGTCCGGGCCTTTTTGTTTCCAGGAGAAGCCAGGCGTTTCCCGCCCGATCCGTATCCCGATCCGTATCTTTCATCTGGAGTTAAGCATGCACACCAATCAAGACATAAAGAAGTATATGAACCCTGTCGGCGTCGATCTGCCGGATCGAACCTGGCCGACACGTCGCATCGAGCAGAGCCCCGCCTGGTGCTCGGTCGATCTGCGCGACGGCAACCAGGCGCTGCCCAACCCGCTGGACCCTGAGCAGAAGCTGGAATACTTCCAACTGCTGTGCGAGGTCGGGTTCAAGGAAATTGAAGTCGCATTCCCGTCCGCCAGCCGGGATGACTTTGAATTTACGCGTCGCCTCATCGAGGAGCGGCATGTCCCGGAGGATGTTCGCATCATGGTGCTGACGCAGTGCCGCGCGGGCCAGATCGACCGGACGATCGAGGCGATCCAGGACGCGCCGCGTGCCATCGTGCACGCCTATTGTGCTGCGTCACGTCTGCATCGCGAGCAGGTCTACGGCATGTCGACCGACGAGGTCTTGCACATGGTCACGGACGCCGTGGAGCGGATTCGAGATGGCGTGGCCGGGATGCCGGACGTTCGCTTCGAGTTCTCGCCCGAAGAGTTTACGGACGCCGAACCCGATTTTGCGCTGGAGCTATGCGTGGCCGCGGTCGAGACCTGGGGGCGGGCAACATCGGCGACGCCGGTGATCCTGAACCTGCCGGCCTCCGTCGAACGGCGACCACCGAACCAATACGCGGACCAGATCGAATGGTTCTGCCGGCGATTCCCGAACCGCGCGAACGTCACGATCTCGCTGCATCCGCATAACGACCAGGGCATGGCGGTGGCCGCCGCCGAATTGGCGCAGATGGCCGGCGCTGATCGGGTCGAGGGCGCCTTGTTCGGTCATGGCGAGCGGACGGGCAATGTCGATATCGTAACCCTGGCAATGAATCTCCAGGCGCGCGGAATCGAGAGTGGCCTGGACTTTTCGCGATTGCCGGAGATTGCGGCCACGGTCGAACGCCTGACCGGCATCCCGGTGCACTGTCGCCAGCCGTATTCGGGCGAGTACGTGTTCACGGCCTTTTCCGGGTCCCACCAGGATGCGATTCGCAAGGGCATGCAATGCCTCGACGACGCGCCCGAGAAATTTGGGGTCGGTTGGAAGGTTCCGTATCTGCACATTGATCCCGCCGACGTGGGGCGTCGCTACCAGAGCCTGATTCGGATCAACACGCAATCAGGCAAGGGCGGTGCCGCCTGGGTACTGGAGCAGGGACACGGACTGAAGCCTCCGCGCCGCATGCACCTGGCGATCGGAGCCGCCGTGCAGGCCTTCTCGGATGAGGTCGGCCGCGAGGTGACAGCCGACGAGGTCGGCGACGTCTTCGAGTCGAGCTTCATTCAGCCGCCGGGGCCCTACGCCTTGATTGGTTATTGGCCACGCCCGGATGACGCTGATCCAACCCAGGTGCACGGCGAGGTCCGGTTGCGAATCAACGACCGCGAAGTCGAGGCCCGTGCCGACGGGAACGGACCCTTGTCCGCCTTCGTGCAGGCGCTGCGCAAGGTGGGCATCGACGGTTTCCGCGTCGAGGATTATCACGAGCAGGCTGTGGGTAACGGCTCCGCCGCGCAGGCGGTCGCCTACGTGACCCTGCGCCTCGAAAACGGTGAAGAGGCCTTCGGCGCCGGGCGCGATACCAACATCGATCAGGCCGCCGTGCGCGCCGTGGTCGCGGCCCTGAATCGGGCGGTGCCCGATGTTGAATAGCCTGCTTGACGCCCGGCCGTCGTGACATAACCCGTTTCCGGTGCGCGGGCGGGGCTCTGTCGCGAAATCACCGTGCCGCGGCCTCTTCTTTAGAGAATCGCGTCTTTAGCCGCCTTGGCGATGCGGAACTTGAGAACCGTCTTCGCCTTGATCTTTATCGTTTCGCCGGTTGCGGGGTTACGTCCCATGCGTGCCTTGCGACGCTGCTTCACGAGCTTGCCCAGGCCGGGAACGGTGAATCCGTCCGACGCGCCCTTGTACGCCTGCGTGACCAACGATTCGACAGCTGCCGTCGCCTGCGCCTTGGTGATCTCGGCATCTTCTGCTACCTGGGAAAGAATCTGACTCTTGGTTTTTGCCTTTGCCATGTCTTTGCGTGCTCCATCAATTGAGTTTTATTATCGGATCGACGCGCCGCGATCGACGCATCGAAGCTGGCGAATCTAAAGAAGATACCCGGGGGTGACAAACAAAAAATGAGCGCCGGGGAACCGGGTCCGCGCGCGTGCGTTAAGAACGCCGTCGTATCGTTCGGCGTGGCGGCGGTGCGCGTTATTCCGTCGCTATGTCGACGGGCGCGCCGCCGCCACGCGCATGCAAGCCGAAAGTGAGTGCCAGCGCGACGACGAGACTGGTGCCGATGATCATCAGCGTCCGCGTGATCCCGATGTCGGGGTTCCCGGCCATCACCCCACAGATCCAGATCGTGACGCTGCCCAGTGCCCAGGCGAGGCCCATCAGTATACCACTGACCAGGCTGACGCAACCCGGCGCGAGGCGCTGGCCGAGCGCCACGCCGATCGGATTGGTGGATCCGGCAAGACCGCCGTTGAGCATGAACATGACCGCCAGCAACCAGAGCGGAAGCTGCGGTAGAAGAAGAATCAGGTAGAAGAGCACGATCGATAAGCTCGTGCACACGATCAGCAGCCGTTTGGCACCGACGCGATCTGAAAGATGGCCGAGCGGGACCATGAGCACGACCGTGCCCGCGACCCAGAAAAAGTACCCGCCACCGCGCACGAACCACTCCGGACATCCACGCAACACGGTGAGTTCGGGCATCAGGTAAACGAAGGCGTGGAAAACGCCCCAGGTAATCGCCTGGTAGAGGAACAGGATTGCCAGCTGGCCGCGCACGCCGGAAAGCTGCGCTAATCGCCCGGGGCCCGCTGCATCCAGATGTTCGACGGCAGGCGGACGGCACCACGCGAAGGCCAGCAAGAAGATCACGACCGCGGGCACCAATAGCCACTGCGTCTGACGATCAAGGGTTTGCCAGGCGAAATTGAAGATCGCATGGCTGATGCTGAACCCAATCATGCCGCAAGCAATGAAGGCCGAAATCAGCACACCCTTGCGGTTCCCGCTGATCCGGCCGGCCGCACTGGTACCGGCCGGATGGAACATGCCGGACCCGATCGTGACGATCATCATGAGCGCGAGCATCAACCCGTACCATGTGTCGGTGCTGAAACGCGGACCGGCGACAGCCAGTGGGCCCAGTAGCATCGCGCAACTCACGCAGGCGATACTGAGCAGGACGAGATGCCGAGGGCCGTGACGATCGACGATCAGGCCGAAGAGCGGCTGGATAGCATTGCCCACGATGAGGGACACCGTCGCGATGAACCCCGCCCGTCCGAGATCCAGCCCCGCCAGGTATTTGAACATCGGCCAGACGCCACTGCAGCAGTCTGACAGGAAGTGACAGGCCGCAATCGAAACGAACAACTTGGTCGTCTGGCGTTGCATGGCGCGAAGGTCGGGATTGTTTCACGAATACCGCGGGCCGGACAAGGCCTTCGAGCGGGTTTATCGTGCCGATCCGTCGCCGGACCGCGCCGCGGACGAATCCGGGCGCGGACTCAGCCTTGCGCGTGAGATCGCGCGAGCGCATGATGGAGACCTGACGCTCGCGTCGGTCGAGACCGGGCGGATCACGTTTGCCCTGACCCCTCCGGTCAAGGGGCCCTGGACGATCCGCCGGTCGCCGCGCGCGCGGATTGTCATGAGACCGATACTTGCAAGGTTCACGATCCTGTTCCTCGTCGCCGCCCTGTCGGTACACGCAGGCGGCTTTCAGTTTTCAGTGGAGCACCGGGACAGTACGCGCCGCCTTGTTGACGCGACGGAGGACGAGGTCTTCATTAAAGTAGCCTACGGGGACATGACGATTCCACTCGATCGCGTCAGCACGATCGAGTTCAACAAATCCGGCGAGCAGGCCACAATTGTGCTGCACAACGGGAACCGCATCACCGGCGTGCTGGACGAGATCTTGCTGAGCGTGATCGAGGCCGGCCATAAACGCACCCTGCATCCGAAAGACGTGAAGCAGTTGCGCGTCGTGGCGCTGGGTCCGGTCGAAGGCTTGATCGTCTACTACGATTTCGATGAAATCCACGGGACAACGATTCCCGATCGCAGCGGCAACGGCAACGATGCCGAGATCGTGGGGAAGGTCACGCTCCGCCGCTCATTCCGCGGCTCCGCCGCGCGGGTGCTGTCGTTCGACGCTTACATAATAGCCGCTTCCGGGGATCTGAACCTGGCCGGATGGCCGGCGCTGAGTGTCTCGGTCTGGGTCAAACCACTGGCGGGCACGACGCACGGTACGGTCGTGGCGCGCGGGGATGTCAGCGGCGAACAGGCCGGAGGCATGGACATGCGTATTGGCGGCGACTTTCAGGGCTCCTGGCTGCAGGGGTACTTCGGCGTGCGACCCCAGTCGAACACGCTCAAACTCGCACGGTCGATAACGTTTGCGAAGGGCATCATTCCACATCCGCCGATGAGACGTTGGTATCATCTTGTCGGGGTCTTTGATGGGTTCGACGCGCGGTTTTACGTGAACGGCGACGAGGATGGTTCGGTCCGCGTGTCTCGCAATGAAGTTGAATTGTGGGACGGCCCGGCATCGCAACTCGTGATCGGGAATGCCGCCACCAAGACCGGACTGGCCAAGAAAGACAGATATTTCAACGGTCTGATCGACGAGTTTCGCATCTGGAAACACGCGCTATCCGAGGAAGATATCCGGGAGATCTACTCCGCAGGAAAGAACTGAGCCGACGCGGGGACAGCGCATGCGGTCGGCCCGAATGTTTCATGGGGTACGGCCCGCGGCACAGCTTTGGGCAGGTTTTCATAAGGTTATGAACAAGGGGACCCTCAAGGTGGCGGGCGGCAGGGCGACTTATCAACATTTTGAACAGCCTGGATCGACCGAGTTGTCTTCCGGCGGCGAAACGGCCGCCGCACGACGGGAGGTGGGACCGGCAAGAAACCTTCCGCTGTCGGCGCCAAAGGGTTGACCCCCATTTGGCACTTGTCTAGATTCCGAATGGTTGTTGGATCCGCAACGGTGAGCGCGGGTCGGACGCGAACGAGCCGGGCGCTGCAACGGCGCGCGCCGTGCCCTGGCGGCCGGTTAAGCATAGAAACTGATAGTAGGAGAGGAAGCGGCAATGGCGAAACTTACGATCTACGACATCAAGCAGGCGAAGGGAAAACGGCAACTCGCACAGGTCTTCGCAACGAATGTTGAGGAGGCGGAGGCCTGCGAGGCGGCCGGGGTGGACATGATGTGCACCATGGGCGGCAACGTTTCGAGATTCCGTTCGTTAGCGCCCAGCGTTTTCATCATTGCGGCGATCGATTGCGGGGCCACAGCGGATGACGCCGTGCGGTCGGGGATGCAGGCCCTGGGGTCCGGTGCGGACGCGATCTATTGCGGCATCAGCACCGAACGCGTGAAGGTCATGTCGCGTGAGCATATTCCGGTTGTCGGCCACGTAGGGTTGGTCCCCTATCGCGCCACGTTTGTCGGCGGCCTGCGCGCGGTCGGCAAGACCGCCGAAGAGGCGATGCAGGTTTATAGGGATACCAAGGCCTACGAGGAAGCCGGCGCGCTCGGCGTTGAGATGGAAGTTGTGCCGCACCAGATCGCGGCCGAGATCTCGAAACGCACCAGCATATGCTGCATTTCGATGGGCGCTGGAACGGGATGCGATGTGCAGTACCTCTTCTCCTGCGATATTCTCGGCACACACGACGGCCATTACCCACGCCACGCCAAGAAGTATCGCGACCTGCGCCTCGAACTCGCGAAGATCCAGGCCGAACGCGTCGCGGCGTACAAGGAATATACGGATGACGTGCACTCGGAGGCCTATCCTGAACCTGCCCAACTCGTCGAGGCCAACCCGGATGAGCTGGCGAAGTTCCAGGAGATGCTCGCGGGAGAATAAGGGCTCGGACCCGGGCGTTCTTTATCGGGGCGGGCGCAGGGTCCAGTGGTTCACGGGTTGATGGTTCGGGTTTCCCGGGCGTGTGGAAAAGCAAGCTCGCGATGACCGCTCTGCCCCCCGGCTGACCAGACAATAACCCCCGAACCCGCCCCCGCCCCGGATCGACATCCTCCCCTAATCTGCTACTATACGCCTACGTCAGTTGACAGCGACAGACGCGCAAGGAGGGCTTTCGGATATGGACGAACGACGCGCACAAGAACGCATTACCGACGTCGGCGACATGAACGTCACGATCCTGTCGGCGCCGGGCGACCCCGCGATCGAAAACGAGACCTTCGCCTGCGAAGTGGAAGATGTGTCGATGGGCGGCGTACGCTTCAGCGCACCCAGTGCCCCCGAAATTGGATCGGTACTCGAGGTACAGATCGCGATCGTAGACCCCAAGCGTGTCTTTTGGCATGTGGGGCGTGTCATGTGGACCAGGCCTTTGAATGGCGCCTTCAGCGTCGGTGTGAAATTCACCGAAAGCCCGCAGGAGACGATAGTGCTCTGGGAGCAGGTGCTGGAAGAGAAGCTGGAACGGCTGGACTAGCACGGGTTAACGAGAACGGTAGCCGCCGTACCTAGCTCGCATGTGATCCTGACGGAAAGGCGACGAACGTCGTCCGGCTCAGCGCATGAGACCCGTCATGCATAGCGTGGAACCGCCTTCCCGGGCGGGTCATGCGAAGCCCATCAGCCGCCCATTTGCACGACGGTAGCTCAGGCAGCCCTGGAAGGCCACGCGAGTTCCGTCCGGTACGGCTACAGGTTTATTTAAACCGCGCTAGTCCATTACCCCAAACGGGAAAGACCGAGAAAGCCGATCGGTTGCGACGTGGTTCCATCCAGCGCGAGCTCAACGAGTGCTTCGCCCAGGGCGGCCGTCATCTTGAATCCATGTCCCGAGAGTCCGGCGGCAAAGACAACCTCGGGATGATCCGGGTGCCGGTCGACGATGAAGTTTTCATCCGGCGACATGGTGTAGAAGCAGACCTCGTGGCGCGAATGTCGCGTCGACACGCCAGGCAGGCAGGTGCGCAGAAAGGTTTTCACGCGTTCGAGTTCATCGGGGTCGATCGCGCGCGGGTCGTTGAGCGGGTCATCCACCTCCACCCCGCGGCTGTGTTCCGCCACCTTGAGGCCCAGCGCATCGCGCTTCGGAAACCCGTAGTAGTATCCGTTGGGGGTGTCATAGAAGAACGTTGGGCAGCCGTCGGTTTCTTTATAACCATTGGTCTCGAACCAGTGCAGGTGTTTGCGCAGGACACGCAACCGGATATCGAGCGAGGCAAGCAATGCGTTGGACCAGGGGCCGGCCGAGAGGATCAACCGGTCGGCCGAAAACGGAGCCGAGTCGGTATCGACGATGACCCGACCGTCCTCATAGCGCCAGCCCCGGACGGCGTGGCCCGTGCTGTGCTCCGCCCCACGGGCGATAGCCAGTTCCGCGTGGGCGCGCACGCAATCTTCCACGAGTAGATAACCCGCGTCCTGTTCGAACAATGCGGAGGACGCCTCCGGAACCTGGAAGCCGGGAAAGCGTGCGGACAACGCCGCCGAATCGACGGCGGTGACGTCGAGCTGATGCGCCGTGGCGCTGTCGCGCACCCCGTGTATGATCGGCCGATCGTGCGCGCCGACATAGAGAATCCCGACACGATGCAGCAGGGCGCGGCCGGATGCCTGCGCGAGCGCGTCCCAGAGTTCATAAGAGCGCTTCAATAGCGGCACGTAGCCGGCGTGCTCAAAGTAGCTCAGGCGGATGATGCGCGACTCGCCGTGTGAGCTTCCACGATCGTGCGCGATGGGAAAACGGTCCAGCCCCAGGGCGCGCACGCCGCGCGCGGCCAGATGATACAGCGCGGCGCTACCGACTCCGCCGGTTCCGATCACGATGACGTCGTAGTGCTTCATAGGCATGCCGGATGAAGAGTTATTGTGTCGTCAGGTTCCGCGACCCTATCATAGCATGCCGGAGGTTCGTCGAAGCCTAACCGCGAACCCCTGAACCGTGAATCTGTTTGCCGTCCGTCGCGCGAAGCGCGTGGGACGGAGCCTGTCGCCCGGTCATGACAAAGAAAAAGCCCAGTAACGACACAGGCGCCGCGCTCATCCGCGCGGCGGCCAGGATGCGGGATGCATGCAACGGGCTCTCGTTCGGGGAGCCGGTGACACACGTTTACAGTCCACTCGAATACGCATGGGAGGCGCATCGTCTCTATCTCGAGCGCTGGGGAAACGGCGGCAAGCGAATCCTGTTCATGGGCATGAACCCGGGGCCCTGGGGTATGGCCCAGGTGGGCGTCCCGTTTGGCGAGGTCAATGTTGCGCGCGACTGGCTAGGGATTTCCGCGGAGATTGGCAAGCCGCAGCACGAACACCCGAAACGACGTATCGAGGGGTTTGCCTGTGCCCGGTCGGAGGTCAGTGGCCGGCGCCTGTGGGGATACTTCGCCGAATGCTTCCCGGATCCCGCCGCGTTCTTTGCCGACCACCTCGTGATCAATTACTGTCCACTGGTTTTCATGGAAGCCTCGGGCCGCAATCGTACGCCGGACAAACTGCCGGCTGCGGAGCAGAAGCCTCTGCTCGAAATATGCGACCGGCATCTGCGCGACGTGGTCAAAATTCTCTCGCCCGAATGGGTGATCGGCGTTGGGCGCTATGCGCGCGATCGCGCCGAGGCGGTGCTGGATGGCGTAACGATTGGTCAGATCCTGCACCCCAGCCCGGCCAGCCCGGCCGCCAACCGCGATTGGGCCGGTGCCGCTGCAAAACAACTCCGCGCCCTCGGCATCTGGCAGCACTGAGAAGGACGATGTCCTTATAAGAAGCACGCCGTTTCCCGAACCCCGCCGCCCTATTTCTGCTTCGCCGTCTTCTTTTTGCTCGCCGTGCCGGCCGCCTTTTTCTTCGCCGGCTTCTTTTTCGTGCCCGCCTTCTTTTTGGCCGGCGCCTTCTTTTTCGAAGCGGGCTTCTTCTTTACCGGCGCTTTTTTTGCGCGCCTTGGCTTCTTCAGTCCGGCCTTGACGGCGGCGTCCTTGCCCTCCTTCGAGCGCGGCCAGGTTTTGGCGGCATGGGTCAGCAGGGCCAGGCCGAAGCTGCGGCCGGGCTCGGGGGTCTCGCTGAAGTGGAAGCCGACATAGTAGAACTCCGGCGCGCCGAGCGAGCGATCCTTCTTCAGCGCCGCAAAGATCGGGAAACGATTCCGTGCCAGCATCTGGAAGCCGCGCAGGGCGTGATCCTCTGCGCGAAGATTGGGCGCAATCTCTTTCTGCGAGAGATGCAGGTCGCAGACGGCCAGTGCGAAGCCGTTTTCGTCGTTGAAGACCGGCGAACGCGTCAGGCGCTTCAGGCACGTTACCGCCGCGGTCCAGCGCTTTGCCTTCTTATGTGCCATGCCCACCTCGAGCAGGGCTTTGTCCGCGGCGGCGACGTCGATATTACGCAAGAAATAGAGCAGGGCCTCCGCGCGCTGGGATCCGGATGCGAGATCACGCGAGAGTGCTGCCTTGAACGGCTTGAGCTGAGCGGCTTTGATGCGTTCACCATGCGGCTTGAGTATCTTGGCCAGGCGCCAGGCGGCATCATCGTCTTTCGCCTTGCGCAGGGCATCAAGCAGGAGCGGGGTCGCTTTCTCGTGGGCGGACAAGGCGCCCGCGGCGGTCTCTACGACTTCGGTGTCGTCGTGTTTCAAGAGCTGGACCAGGCGTGTGTTGTTGGCGACCGTGTCCTTGCTTGCGACGCGATGCACGGCGAAGACCCGCACATCGGCGTTGGGACTTTTCAATAGCCGGTCCCACTGTGCGATAGGCAGTCCGTCCAGCGACAGCTTACGCAGGGTGTCGAGGGCCTGGCGCACGACGTCGTTGTCGTGCTCTTTCGTATATTGGAACAACGCCTGCGCGACTGTCGTGGCGGTTGCGGTGGTATAGTCCAGCCCCTTCAGGCCCAGCATCGCGTGGCGGCGCACGTAGGGCGAGTACTTCGGCGCCGCATGTCGCATCAGGACTGTGCGTGCTTCGCTGCGGCCGATATGCCCCAACAGCAGCAGGCAGGAGGTCAGCACGCGTTCGAGCGACTGCACGCGGGCGGTCTTCATGAAGGTCGATATGGCCTGGTGCATCTGGGTGCACTGGGCGGGGGTTGCGCCGGCGGCATGGCGCTGTACGGCATCGCAGGTTTCTTTGACGACCTGGAAATCGCGGTCGAACAGCAGCTCCAGCAAGGCCTTGAAAGCGTCGCGCGTTCGGATCCGCGCCAACAGATCCGCCAGCACGACCTTCTGCCCCCGCCCCGCGCCGTCCAGCTCCTTGCGCACGTGCGGCACGATATTGCCCCCGGCTTTGGAGACAATTCCTATCGCACGCAGCTTCGTCTGCGCATCTTCCGCGTTCAAGAGCGGCATCACGTACGGCGCCGCGGCGGATGAGCCGATCGCATCGAAGGTATCCAGGATACAGGCCGCCAGCACCGGGTTCGCCCCGTCCAGCGCCTCGCCGAGCCGTTTCACGACTGCCACGTCCTTGGGTGCCAGTTCCCCGATCGCGATCACGCCCGCGCAGCGCCGCAGGTTCTCGGGGCTATCGAGCAGGCCGAGCAGCTTTTTGGTGGCTTTGTCCACGGTGGGTGGAGACTAGCAGATTGAATGTGTGGATACAGCCTTCTGTCGCCGTGTCCCGAACGGTTCCGCGCGGGCTCGAAAACCGCGCTACACAAGGAAAATGTTTGAGTGGCGGCGGGGGCGTAAGCGAAACCTAGCGAGGGCATCCGAACGGGCGAGGGCCGCACAGCGAAATAGATTGGATGCATCTGTGAACGCCTCCGCGACGAAATGCCAAATCATCAGGCGAAAGGGATTGGCATCTTGTGGCTTCCGGCTAACCTAAAACGTAGCGGGCGCATACGAGCTTGCCTGATCAATTATGCGCTTCATGATGGCGACCGTGACCCAAACACAGAGACTTACAAAAATCGCAGCCGTAACGCGCATCCGGTGCTCCTCAAACAGGTTATGACGGAACGACGCCCGAACGTGATCTACATCCTGGGGGACGATCACCGCCACGAATACCTGGGGTGCGCCGGGCATCCCGTGCTCAAAACGCCGCATCTCGACCGGTTGGCGAACGACGGCGTGCGGTTTACGCACGCGTTCTGCACGAGCCCGGCCTGTACGCCGAGCCGGGCGAGTCACTATACCGGGCAATGGGAGCGCCGGCACGGGATCAACTTTAACTCGGGCTCCAGCCTCGCGCCGGAGACCTGGGAAACCAGCTTTCCCATGCGCCTCAAGCGCGACGGCTATTTCATCGGCTGGGTGGGCAAGAATCATGTGCCGGTCGGCGGAGCACAGGGGGGCTACGACAGCGGCTATCTCGAGCATGCTTTCGACTACTGGTACGGCAACCACCATCACAGCGGGTTCTATCCCGCGGAACTGGTAGGCATTGGCGAAATCTATCGCAACGCGGAAGCGGACACACAGATCGAGGTTTTCACGGAGGGCGTCTCCGATTTTCTGGAGCCGAACGCCGGCTTCCGCGAACGTGCTGAAAATTCGTTTCCCGAACGGCCGACCGATCGACCGTTCTGTCTTTGCGTGACCTTTAACCTGCCGCACGACGTTGGGATCGTCACGATGGAGGATCGCGAAAGTGACGACGCGCTCTACAGGACAGCCTACCGTGACAAGGCGAATTTGCTCCAGGCGCCCGCGACGTACGTGCCATATAAAGAGGCCGTCGAACGCCCACGGTTGCCGCGTGACGTGTACAGCGGTGACACTATTTCGTCGTACGACTACGCAAAAGATCCGGAGTCGTTACGTGAACAGCAGGTTCGCGTTTGCCAAACCGTAAGCGGCATGGATCGTTTCGTAGGGCGACTGCGCGAACAGCTCGAGAGGCTCGGCCTGGCGGACAATACGATCATTGTCTTCTCAGCCGACCACGGCATTCAGCACGGGGAACACGGAATCGGCGGCAAGTGCTTCCTCTATGAGGAGAGCCTTCGCATTCCCCTGATCATCCATGATCCCCGCATAGACCGCGGTGCCGCCCCCTGTGTGCGCGACGAATTCGTGGTGGTCCCGGATCTCGCGCCCACGATCCTGGATCTCTGTGGGCTTGAGCCGTCGGCCGGCACGCAGGGCCGAAGCCTGCGTCCACTGCTCGAGAACGAGCAGCCCGACTGGCGGAGCGAGGTTTTCACGGAGCAATTGATGGATCTCCAGAATTACCCCCGCAGCGAAAGCGTGCGTACGGCCGAGTGGAAGTACATTCGCTATTTCGCGCGGACCGAAGACCCCGCGCAGGCGGAAAGCCTCTTTCGCGGAACCCTCGACGATTACAATCGTTGCCTTTCCTCGACATTGAACGGCGAGGAACCTGTCTACGAAGAGCTCTTCAATTTGCGGGAGGATCCCGGCGAGGTGGAAAATCTGGCGTCGGACGCGGGCCACGCAGGACGACTCGATGAGCTGCGCACCCGCCTGCTCGCGCTTGCCCGCGAAGCAAAAGGCGAAAGCGATCCGCCACCGACGATCCCGAATGTGTGATGGCCCGTGAAAGGGCGACTAAAAGCCTTGCGGTGCCGAGGCCGCATATGGATGGCCCGAGAGGAATGAAGGAGCAAGAGTATGGGTAAGAACATGCGGCATCGGGCCATGGGCACGAACGGTTCGTCCAGAGAATAGATGGCAACCCCGAAACCAACGATTGCGTACCTGACCAACATCCACTTCGGTGTAGGCATACGGGATCGCGTTCCGCAGATCCTTGCGTCGCTGAACTGTCGCCGGCCGCTTGTCGTCTCGGACGGGGGCCTGGTTGAAACCGGCATGATCGATCGGCTGGGGATGGATCAACCGGCCGTCTTCGCGGACGTGGTCGCGAATCCAACGGAGGCCGGGGCGCGTGCCGGCCTCGAGATGTTTCGCGCGAACGACTGCGACGGTCTTGTGGCGCTGGGCGGCGGCTCGCCGATCGATTGCGCCAAGGCGATCGCCCTGATGGCGACACATGCGCTGCCGCTGAAGGATTACGCGTTCGTGAACGGCGGCCTGGACCGTATCACGGCGGACATGCCGCCCGTCGTCGCTGTGCCGACGACCGCCGGCACGGGCAGCGAAGTTGGCCGCGCGGCCCTGATGATCATGGATGGCGGCGACAAGATCGCACTCGTCAGTCCGCACCTGATCCCGTCGGCCGCGGTTTGCGATCCGGAGCTGACCCTTGGCCTGCCGCCGCGCTTAACCGCTGCCACAGGAATGGATGCCGTCTCGCATTGTGTCGAGACGTTCTGCAGTCCGGCGTTCAATCCGGTTGCCGAGGCGATCGCGCTGGATGGCCTGCATCGTGCCTGTAGCAACATCCGGCGGGCGGTCGCCAACGGCCGTTCGATCGATGTCCGCTCCGAAATGATGATGGCGGCCCTGCAGGGCGGACTCACGTTCCAGAAGGGCCTGGGCCTGGTGCACAGCCTCAGCCATCCGCTCGGGGCCCTGGCGGAGAAGCGTCCGCATCACGGAACCTTGAACGCGATCTTTCTGCCGGGGGTTCTTCGTTATAATATGTCAGCCTGTCCTGATAAAATGGAGCGAATGGCCGCGGCGGTCGGCGCGGGCTCCGGGGAACGGCTTCCTGATTTCTTCGAGCAACTGACGGCGGAGATCGAGCTTCCCGCACGGCTCGCGGAGCTGGGGCTGACAACAGAGGATGTGAGTCCAATGGCCGAGCGTGCGCACGCGGATCACTGCACGGCGACCAACCCGGCGCCGGCGACGGTAGATGATTGCCGGGCATTGTACGGCGAAGTATTGTGATCCGTGAGACGCGAAGCCTGAACAGCGTGAAAAGCGGAGTGCGAGGATGATGGACGAGAAGATTGAGTTTTTTAAAGAGAACGGCTATGTCGTCCTGGAAGGCGTTTTCGAACGCAGCCAGGCGGAGACGTGGCGCGCGACGTACGATGATCTCGTTGCGCGGCGCACCCTGCCGGGCCAGGAAGCGGAGAAGTGGCTGATCGACGTCGTCGAGGGCGAGCCGCGATTGATGCTGCCGGCGGTCGCCAATCCAACGCTAATCGCTTTTGCCGAGCGGGTGATGGGCCCCTTTGTGCAGCTCGATAACTTGACTTTTTTCAACTTCGAGCCGGTTTCGAAGGAAGACGACACGGGCGAGGCGACCGGTTGGCACCGGGATCGCTGGGGCGGGCTTCCCGCGGGACCACAGTACATCAGGCCTAACGCATGCAATGCCATCACGTATCTGCAGGACCTGACCGACGAGCGTGGGCCACTGCGGCTTGTGCCCGGTTCGCATCGCGCGGCCGTAACCATTTCAGATGACCGCCGCCATGAACCGCACCCGGATGAACGGCTCGTCTATCCGTGCGTCGGGGACGTCGTGATCACGCATTGCAACCTGCTCCATAGCGGCACCCGGAACCTATCCGAGGCGTCCCGGCATTTCATCAGCATTTATTACAACCTGTCCTGGCTTAAGCACAGGGACAACCACGACGGCCCCAATGTGCAGAGGATCCTGCAAGATGCGCGGCGGCGCGAGGATCGGCGCACGCAGCGACTCTTCGGTGTGGACAACCAGCTTTTCTGGCGCGTGAACTCCGGCCACATGTTGCCGGACGAGGAAATGTGGAACACCTGGATCGAAAACGATCGCGAGGTCCTGAAGGAAGAGCTGAACCTGGAAGGGGGACCATCGTGCCTTTGCATGGGAAACATCTGATTGCGGGTGAAGTCGTCGGCACGCCCGGGGAGGTGTTTCAGGCGATGAATCCGTCTTCCGGAACCGCGCTGGAGCCCGGCTTTAGCGAGGGCTGCGAAGCGGACGTCGATCAGGCGCTTGAGGCGGCCCGTGCCGCGGCACCCGATTATGCCGCACTCACGAATGCGGCGCGCGCCGCGTTCCTGGATGACATTGCCGATGGGATTATTGCGCTCGGTGACGCGTTGCTTCAGCGCGCGATGCTCGAGACGGGTTTGCCGGAAGCCCGTCTGGCCGGCGAACGCGCACGCACGGTGAACCAGGTCAAGATGTTCGCGGCGCTCGTGCGCGAGGGTTCCTGGGTCGAGGCTTCCATCGACCACGCGATTCCTGGTCGTGAACCGCTACCCAAGCCCGATATGCGGCGCATGCTGGTCCCGATCGGCCCCGTCGTGATTTTCGGCGCCTCCAACTTTCCCCTGGCCTTCTCCGTCGCCGGCGGCGATTCGGCTTCGGCGCTTGCAGCCGGGAACCCGATCGTGGTCAAGGGGCACGAGGCGCATCCCGGCACCTCGGAGCTGGTCGCCGGTGTGATCGCCGGCGCGGTGCAGAACGCGGGCCTGCCGGGCGGCGTATTCTCGTTGATCCAGGGCCGCTCGCATGAAGTCGGGCTGGCGCTGGTGCGGCATTCGGCCTCGCAAGCCGTCGGCTTCACCGGTTCCTTGCGGGGTGGCCGGGCCCTGTTCGATGTTGCCCATTCGCGGCCGGAGCCGATCCCGGTCTACGCGGAGATGGGCAGCATCAATCCCGTCTTTGTGCTGCCCGGCGCGATGCAGGAACGCGCGGCCGAATTCGCCGCGGGGCTGACCACGGCCGTCACGGCCAGTGTCGGACAGTTCTGCACCAATCCGGGGCTTGTCGTGGCGCTGGACGACCCGGCCACCGGGCGGTTCATCGACACGGCGACGACCAGCTTCGGCGCATCGGAGCCCGCGACGATGCTGCACGCCGGCATCAAAAAAGCATTTGCCGCCGGGGTGGACGCTCTTGGGGCGGCCGCCAACGTGTCGCAGGTCGCGACCGCGGACACGGCCCCCGACTCGGGGAAGAACGAAGCCGCCGCCATCTTGTTCATGACCGACAGCGATACATTCCGCGAAAACGAGGTGCTGCAAAGGGAAGTCTTCGGGCCGGCGTCGGTCGTCGTGAAATGCAGATCGAAGATGGACCTATTGGACGTTGCGCGACAGCTTGAGGGAAACCTGACGGCGACCATTCACGGCTCCGAATCCGACCTTGCGGAGTACGCGGAGCTCGTCGACATTGTGAAAACCAAGGTCGGCCGCATCGTATTCAACGGATTTCCGACCGGACTCGAGGTCTGTCCATCGACGCAGCACGGGGGACCGTATCCGGCCTGTACGATCGCCAATTCGACGTCGGTCGGAACGGCGGCGATCACACGGTTTGCGCGGCCCATCGCGTTCCAGGGTTTTCCGGACGGCGCGCTGCCGCCGGAGCTGCAGGAAGCCAACCCGCGCGGCATCCGCCGCCTGGTGGACGGAGACTGGCGGGAGTAGACCCGGGACGATGGGGTGCCTTGCTGAAATGACCGCACACCGCGAGCACTGGGAGACCGAGGGGTACATCACCGCCCCCGGTGTGCTTGACGCGGAACGCGTCGAGAACCTGCGGCGTATCTGCGACGACGTGCTGCAACAATTCCTGGTCTGTTGTCCTGAAAAAAAGCGGCCGGGCGGCCCGGACGACCGGTGCATGCGGAACTTGCACCGGCGGAGCTATTTTGCGGATCGGCCGGACGACTTCGTCTTCATGATGGAAGCGTTCGCCGATCCGGAGCTGTCCGGCATCATCGAGGAGATCCTGGGCGAGAAAGTGATCTTGCGCGGCACGACCCTGTGGTTCACGCCGAAAACGTTGCGTTCGCCGGGGAACTGGCATCGTGATATTCAGTACATGGTCGACAGCGTGGATGAGCAGAAGAAATTTGTGGAGTCCCGTGCGGCGCAGACAGGGGCACAACTCATGTTGGCATTGGTTCCTACGGATACGAACGAATATCTGCCGGGATCCCATCTTCGCTGGGATACAGATGAGGAACTACAGATGCGGCTGGAGGATGACGTCGTCGGCGGGAGCCGGGACCTAGCGGGTGCCGTTCGCGTCAATCAGGCGCCCGGCGATGTAGCCGTGTTCAATGCAACCGGGCTACATCGTGGGCAGTATTACAATGACGTTCCGCGGTGCACCGTTATGATCACATATACGACCGAGACGGTACCCGTGGAAGATTACTTCAGTTATGCACCATGGTGCCTGGAGCCCGGATACCTCGACGGCATGAACGAACAAAGCCGCGCGTTTTACCAGCGCTACATAGAGTGTTACACTGAATTTTGGGTGCGCAAAGAAGGAGTGGTCAGGCTCGGTTGAGCGTGGCCGGCCGCGTATGATGATGAAGCGTGTTAACAAACGAATAGGGGCGGCCATCGCCCTGGCTACGATGCTGGTCATGCCGGCATGGGCGTCGGACCTCGCGATCAATCAGGAGACGTACAAAAGATCTCTCGATAAGATTGTCACCACGCGCCGAGACGAACGTGCCGCGCTCAAGCAGCAATATGCCGAATCCCTCGAGACCGCGCTCCGTCGCGTGAAGCAGACCGGAGACCTCGACAATACCATGGCCGTGATGCAGGAGATCGAGCGATTCAAAGACGCGCAATCGCTGCCTGATGAGCTGGCGAGCCTTGCCGATATCCGCGACCTTCAGCGCGCCTACATGGATCAGGCGGCCCGCATCGAAACGGCGAGGGCGAGAGATATTCTGCGACTCGCGCGTGGATACGACAGGGCCCTTGACCGCCTTCAGAAACGGTATGTTCAGGAGGATCAGGTTGACCGGGCAAGGGCGGTTCAGGAGGAACGAAAAGCGGTCGAAGCCAGCCTGCTTGTCCTTGCGGCGCGCGAGCGCGTGGGCGGCGAGCTGGAGTCCTCATCGCCCGCGGAGCGCGGTGCGCAGGGAGCCCGCCGATGGTCCTTCGACGGCCGGTCGCTCAAGACATTCATGATGACAGGCGACGGGGCCTTCGTTGAAACAAACGGCTACGTCACGGCTGGATCGTACGGAGCGGGAAAAGACTGGCACGGACCGCAGGGCATGCGCTCCGTTTCCCTTAATGGCGACTTCGAATTGCGTACGGCGCTGAATTTCAGAACGGGCACCCGTGAGCAGGGGCGCCTGACCGTTGGCGTTATCCTGCAGAGCGGCACGACCTACCTAATGAACATGGAAGACAATCATGCCGCCGTTCAGGGGCATCATTTCGATTTTGTGTCGCGCCGCAAGGGCAGCATGTGGTCATCCGGCCGGCAGCGGACGCCGGGACGCCTTAAGAACGTTCCCGTCATGATGCAGCGCCGCGGCAATGTCTTGAGCTTCCACGTTGATGGAACCCGCCGGGGGAGGGCGAAGGGTTGCGACATGGCGGGCATCTCCTATGTCTTCTTTTCCATCCAGCGCTACTCGAGCTATCCGCCCCTTCGGGAAGGCAGCATCAGCCAAATCGAACTCGTGCCCCTGAGGAAAGGAGGATCATGAAAGACCTATCACGGCGATCACTACTCAAGACGGGCCTGTCGACCGATGATCGCTTTTAAGCGCGCACTCTTCCGTACGCAATGACCCTTTGTTTGCGAATTCGTTACAATGTCCTGCACGAGCACGTCTCGTGCAGGCAGATAGCCTGATCACAATGAAACCCGCTATCGGAATCGTTCTCGGAGCGGTGATGTTCATCGCCTCCCACTGTCCGGCCGCCGTCTATCGATCGGTAATGATCGAGGATGTGCCGCATATTAAGCAGAAGCCGGATTTCTGCGGAGAAGCCTGCGCGGCGATGTGGCTCCAGAAACAGGGCCACGACGTGACGCAGGATGACGTATTCAATGCAAGTGGCCTGGATCCGTTGGCTGCGCGCGGATGCCACAGCGCGGACCTGGTTAAGGGCTTGCGCGCGCTGAACGTGAAGGTCGGCGACGTCTGGTATCGATCGCGCCCCGGCAAGGGGGGCGAGGTCCAGTGGCTCGCGCTGCATCACGATCTTACCCGCGGCATTCCCTCCATTGTTTGCATGCGCACGTCAGAAGGGCCCAATGCGACCGAGCATTTTCGGTTGATACTTGGCTACGACGCTGCAACTGACGAAGTCGTCTACCACGAACCCGCCGAGAAAAACGGGGCGGAACATCGCATGCAGCGGGCAACCCTATTCAAGCTCTGGCCGCTGAAGTCCAGCGCGGAGGAATGGACCCGCGTACGTATCGCGCTCGATGCGGCCCGCGCGCGAGTGCCGCAGCGGTCAACCGGCCACAGTGCCGCGGACTACGCGCAGCACGTCATGGGCCTGAAAAAGCGCTTGCCCTCAAACAAGTTCTCGATCGCACTGTCGATGCCCTTCGTCGTGATCGGCGACGAAACTCCGGAACGAGTCGCACACCACGCAACCAATACAATCGCCTGGGCTGTGCGCCATTTGAAGGCGATGTATTTCGAGCGCGATCCAGCCGAGATCATGGAGATCTGGTTGTTTAAGGACAAGGCCAGCTACGAGAAGCACACCTGGGAGGTGTTTCGCGAGCGGCCGACGACGCCCTTCGGATACAATTCCGCGAATCACAACGCGCTGATCATGAACATCGCGACGGGTGGCGGCACCCTCGTGCATGAGATCGTGCACCCCTTCGTGGTGGCAAATTTTCCGGCCTGCCCGGCCTGGTTCAACGAGGGGCTCGGCGCACTCTACGAACAATGTAGTGGTCGGGATAGCCAGATCGTGGGCCTGACCAATTGGCGCCTGAATGGGCTCAAGGTCGCAATTGCACAAAAGCGGCTGCCGTCGTTCAGGGCCCTGATGTCGACCACCACACACGCATTTTACAGGCCCCCCTCCGGGCTGAACTACGCGCAGGCGCGCTACCTGCTCTACTTTCTTCAGGAGAAAGGATTGCTCGTGAAGTACTACAACGCGTTCCGCGAAGCGCATGCGGACGATCCGACCGGTTACGATACGCTGCAATCGGTCCTGGGGACGAAGGACCTCGCGGTCTTCCAGAAGAGGTGGGAGGTCTACGTGCTGCTGCTCAAGTATCCGTGACCATCATTCTCACGGGCTCGCCCTCGAGCGAGAACTTTCGCCGCGCATCGACCGCGACATCGACCAGATCCCCGATTTCGAGGTCTGCGTCGCGTACGGCAACCGGGCGGTCGCCTTGCGTGCGCCCGCACATGACGCCCTTCTCGCGCGGATGTGCGCCATCAATCAGCACGTCGACCGTTTGCCCGATGAACGCATCCAGCTGTTCCTGCTGGTGTTGATTGTGCAACGCAAGTACGCGCTGCAGGCGCTCCGATTTCACCTCCTGAGGCACATCGTCGTCCATTTTACGCGAAGCCAGCGTGTTCGGGCGCTCCGAATACATAAAGGCGTACATGTGTTCAAAGCGGCAATGCCGGATGACGTCCAGCGTGCGCTCGAACTCCGCATCGCTCTCGGTCGGAAAGCCCGCGATGATGTCGGTACTGATCTCTATGCCGGGGTTGATGCCACGCAGATAATCGATTTTCTCGATGTAGTCGTCGACCGTATGGTTGCGGCGCATCTTCTCCAGGACACGATCGGATCCGGCCTGGAATGGCAGGTGAAGCTGGTTGCAGATGGTGGGCCGCGCGGTCAACAGGTCGGAGAGACGGTTGCCCCAATCGTTTGGATGTGGCGATTTGAAGCGAACGCGGACGAGACCGTCAACCTGCGACACGGCATCCAGCAATTCATAAAAACGCCAATCACCGGCGTGATAGGAATTGACGTTTTGTCCGAGCAGCATGATCTCGCGCGCACCGCGGGCAACCACGTCGCGCACTTCGCAGAGAATGTTTTCCGACTCTCGACTGATATCGCGACCGCGCGTGTACGGAACAACGCAAAAGGTGCAGAAATTGTCGCAACCCTTTGAGATCGCGACATACGCCTTGCGGCCATCGACCTCGTTGCGCTCGAGTTCTTCGTCTGGAATAAAGTTGTGGACCCGGCGCTGGTCGCGTTCGGCCCAGCGCGTCTCGAGTACACGCTTGCCGGCGCGCACCTCGGCGAGCATCTGGGGCAACTTGAACATGTTGTCGGGCCCGAACACAAGGTCTACCGACTTCTCGCGCTTGAGCAGGCGTTGTCCCTCTTGTTGTGCGACGCAGCCGGCGACGCCGATGACGAGATCGGGCTTGACGCGTTTCAGGTCGCGCGCGGTTCCGAGGAAACTGTAGACTTTGTTCTCGGGCTTCTCGCGCACGGAGCAGGTATTGAGCAAAACGAAATCGGCCTGGTCCATCGTGTCGATAATCTCGTAACCCTCGCGCCGGAGCACGGAATGCATGCGGCGGCTGTCATGCTCGTTCATCTGGCAGCCGTAGGTTTTGATAAAGGCTTTCATATCGTGTGCGCGCGTGGCATCTCTGAAAGAGCGTGACACTGTAGGGCACCGCCAGCCTCCCGGCAAACGGAATGATGGCCCCGGGCCCGCAGGGCGAGCCGGATCTGCGATGAGTGGGCCTGGCGACCGGGCGAAGGGGGTCAGGGCGCAAGCACGACCCGCAGGCAAAGGCCGTGCGACAGGCCGGCGATGTTCACGATTTTCTGGTTCAGCGGCGGCGTGGCAAGAATTCCCGTGGCGAGGGTGATCGGGAATCCCGTGACGATATTCGTGCTGGCGAGCAGATTGTAGACACGATTGGATTCGCTCATCCAAGATATTTCTATCTGATCATCGGACAGAAGCCGTAGCTTAGAAATGCCCAGATACGACGCGGGGTCGAACGGATCGGACCCGGCGTCGTGTTCGTTTCGGTCGAGGAATCCGTCGCCGTCCTGATCGTCTTGTGGCCCGCCACGGGTCACGGCGAGCGAGCCCCAGTAGAACATTTCCCAGGCGTCTTCGAGATCATCATCGTCCGTATCCGCGTCCCAGATCACGTTTACACTGGTGGTCGCGGCATGACCGGCCAGGTCCGCGGCGATAACCTCCACCCGGTTGGTTCCTTCGTTCAGAATCAGAGGAAACTGCCAAACATGTGGCACGCCGCTGTATAGCTCGGCGTCGAAGCTCATGTCGGAGGTTGCCGGATGGCTCTGGTGAACTTCCGCGGCAATCATGTTGTCGCCGGTTTGCAACAAGGCGCGATCAACAATGACGTCGCGCCAGGTCTGGCCGTCATCGGCGACACTGACGGGTGCCCAGGCGCCCGCCGTGTATGGCGCGGTGAGGTTATCGATCAGGACGGCGGTACCGTTGACGTAGATGATGACGCCGTCATCATGCTTAATGCGCAGCTTGAAGTTTCCGCTGTAGGCCGATAGATCGCTGATAACGTGTGGGTGGCGAAAGTAGGTCGTGGGATGCTTGTTGGTTGGATCGTGGCCGTAGTCAATGATCGTGGCCTCATCGCCCTCGCCGTAGCCGAATGGAGAGGCCCCGCTCGGCCAGCTGGAGCTGTTGAAGGCAACCTGCATCCAGGTTGATGAGGGTGTCGAGCCGTCGTCGAGATACGACCAGCTGTCCCCGGATTCCAGCAGCGCCGCGTACGTCAGCTCGGCCGTTCCGGCGCCGGCCGCGGATCCGGAAACAGTTACACGATCGATGCCGAAATCCTCGGTGAGCCCGCCGGACAGGTTCATCGTCGCCGATGTGGCGACAATCCAGCCGCCGGGTGCCTTGTCGACCGAGACCGTGGGCGGCGTATTGTCGGGTACGCAAATGATGTCGAGGCCATTGGTGGCGGCGTTGCCTGCAGCGTCGCGGGCCACAATGTCAACGCGACTGGTGCCGGTGCCAAGGGTCAGCGTCGGGATGGCCCAGGTCTGTGCGGCGACGGGCAGCAGCTCGAGGGCAAAGGTCAGGTCGGAGGACTGGGGGTGCCATTGATGAACCTCGGCGGCGATGATGTTCGGACCGCTGACGAGATATCCCGCTGGAATCGTCGCCTCGATCCATTCGTTACCGTCATCCGGCGCGTTGGTCGAAGCCCAGGTCGCATGGCTGAAGACAACCGGCATGTTGTCCGACAGAATGGTTTGCTCGTTCAGGTAAAGAACAACACCATCGTCGCGTCTTACGCGAAGACGCAATCCGTCGGCCAGGACATCCGGGCGTGTCACGTCGAACGTATGTCTAAAGTATGCGGTTGCAGGCCCACCCCCGATGACGGTGGCCTCGTCGCCTTCGCCATAGCCCAGTTCTGCATTTCCGGACAACCAGGCCTGGTCATCAAATGCCGATGCATGCCACCCCGTGCCGGGATCCGCACCGGTGTCGAGATAGCGCCAGGATGCGCCGGCCGCAACGAGGAGGAGCGCGCTCGTGTCGGCCGTGCCGCTCGCCGTGGTCGCGCCCTGCACGTCATAGGTGATGTCGATTATGCAATGATTGTCTGATGCGAGTCCGGTGATGTCGACCGTATTGACGGGCGTAAAGAACCGTGGCGGCCGCGCCGGGGATCCGAGGGCAATCGTGGGCGGCTTGCGGTCCGGTCCGGTGTACGAAATGCCGGGATCGAACTCGTCGAACCAGCGCAACGCGTCCTTCCCGCCGTCGTCACGCGTCAGATACAAGAACGTGAGATCACTCGTTTCCGGTGGCAACGCAATGCCTTCGATGTTGGCGTTGCCGGGTAGATCGAAATAGCCACGCTGCGTCAAGCGCCGCTCGCCGTTTTCTATGTAGGAGTCGAGCGACGTCACCTCGAGATCGTTCGCGTTACCGTGCCATATATACAGCAAGCCCGTGGATCGATCGAATTCGAGTCCGGCGGTTTCCGAGTACGATGTTCTGTACGCACCCACAAAGGTAAAGGTGTCGCTGTCCGGGGCGAGATCAAAAACGTAAATACGTCCGCCGTTCTGGTGTCCGATAAGCATGAGGCCGCCCATGCCGTTCTGGCTCGTATAGGGGTTGCCCGCCGCGTCGGAAAATCCCGCAAACGTGAGCCAGTTGTCCGGCACGAAGGTAATGCCTTCGGCGCCGAGTCCACCGCTCTTGGGCAGGTGGGCCGAGGTATCCCAGTCACGGATCTGCGTGAGCGTTCCGGAGACGGATACGTCGTAGGACTTAATCCGCTCCTCGCCTTCGACAATCAGATAGACGATCTCCTCGCCGTAGTTGACGAAGGTGATCCCCTCCGCATCGCCGAGACCGGTCCATTCGCCACGATTGCCGTCCTTGTACTGGACGCTGTAGTCGCCGGTACCGTCATCCGCAAGGACCCAGAATTTGGACGCGGTGCCACCCGGCCCGTTGCGACAGACCCACAGGGTCTCGCTGACCGGGTTCCAAGCCGCACCGCTTAAATCGGCGCCGCTCGCGGAGTCAAAATCGCTGATATTGGCCGCATCGTTCCAGTCCTCGGCAGGCCAGGGATCGGCAACCCCGGGGCTCTGCGCGAGAAAAACCAGCCACAGTACGGCCAATGGTGTGTGTTGTTTCATGATGCCCCGCTCAGGCGGCTCTTGAATGGAGCATCAAGTATGCCACGCGGCCTGTTGCAGGGGTAGGAGAAACAGGAAACCCAGACGCTCTTTTGACTTTGTTTCGGCGCAAATAGCGCCCGGCGCGGTCCCGCCGGTGCACGGTTTGTCAAAAGATTCGGCCGCAACAGCGAACGCGCCGGGCGGGCGAGGTTTCCGTCGCGAGAGCGGGCCTGTCCGCCTGATCGAAGACGAAAGGATCGCTCTCGCCGAAGAAATCCCGTGCGGCGAGTCCGAAAAGGGCGCGACAGTAAGCAAAGAAGCCCTGTTTCAAACGCGGATTCTTACACACTACGAGAAGATTGTGATCCACGGCCAACGATTTTATTTTGTCCGCGACCGCTGTTTCGCGCTTGGCCCCTGAGGTTAGAACAGTGTCTGTGCGAAGACTGCTCTAAACGTCGTAAGAGAGGTTCGGCCGCAGCCAGCGTTCTATTTCGGAAACCGAGAGCGCGCGGCGCGCGGCGTAATCTTCGACCTGGTCTTTGCCGATGCGTCCGAGCGTGAAATAATGCGCATCCGGATGCGCGAAATAGATGCCGCAGACGGATGCCCCCGGCGTCA
Source organism: uncultured Verrucomicrobiota bacterium (assembly GCA_913047795.1). Classification (GTDB taxonomy): domain Bacteria; phylum Verrucomicrobiota; class Kiritimatiellia; order CAJWTS01; family CAJWTS01; genus CAJWTS01. Next base: position 27,660 of record CAJWTS010000048.1, read on the forward strand.
TGGCGAAACTCTCGGTCAATCGAATGCCGGCTGCGTTCTCGGCGTCGACCAGGTCGAAGATCGTTCGCTTCTCGGTATGATCCGGGCAGCCGGGATAGCCCGGCGCGGGCCGGATGCCGCGGTACTTGATCCTGATCAGGTCCTCGTTGCTGAGATTTTCATCCGGCGCATAGCCCCAGAGCTCGCGACGGACGCGTTTGTGCAAATGCTCGGCAAAGGCTTCCGCCAGGCGATCCGCAAGCGCCTTCACGATGATACTGCTGTAGTCGTCGTGGTCGTGTTCATATTGGCTCGCGATTTTGTCGGCCCCGATCCCGGCGGTCACCGCGAATCCGCCAACGTAGTCCGCGCGTCCGCTGTCGGCGGGTGCAACGAAGTCGGATAGCGCATAGTAAGGCTTGTCGTCCTTCTTCTGCTCCTGCTGGCGCAGCGTGTGAAGGACGGCGATGGGGTCCCCGCGGTCCTCGTCAGCGTAGACATGGATGTCGTCGCCAACGCTGTTCGCCGGCCAGAACCCGACGGCGGCGTTGGCTTGGACGAGTTTTTGCGCAACGATTTTATCCAGCAGAGCCCGCGCGTCGGCATAGAGCTTACTCGCCGCCTCTCCGAATTTCTCGTCCGTCAGGATCTTGGGATACCGGCCGCGCAACTCCCAAACCTGGAAAAACGGGGTCCAGTCCATGTTCTCAAGCAGATTATCAAGTGGATAATCTTTCAGGCACTGGCGGCCGAGTGTGCCGGGGACGTGAATGTCCGCCGCATCCCAGTCGAGCGCGGCTGCCCGATCCCGCGCTTCGTCGATCGAAACCAGGCGCAGGGCGCGCTGGCGCTTTGCGCGCTGCTCCGCGATGTCATTGTATTCGCTACGGATCTGATCGCCATAGGCAGCGCGCGAGTCCTCCTTGATAAGTTTTCCGACAACGCCCACGGACTGCGACGCATCGCGAACATGTACCGTGATCCCGGAGAACGCAGGCTGGATCTTGATCGCGGTATGCGTTGCCGATGTCGTCGCCCCGCCGATCAGCAGCGGCATGGTCATCTTCGCGCCCTGCATTTCCTGCGCCACGGTCACCATCTCGTCGAGCGAGGGGGTGATGAGGCCAGACAGCCCGATCATATCGGCCTGGTTCTCGTTGGCGGCTGCAAGGATTTGCGACCAGGGGACCATGACGCCCAGATCCACCACCTCGTAACCGTTGCACTGCAGGACCACGCCGACGATGTTCTTGCCGATATCGTGCACGTCGCCCTTCACCGTGGCCATCACGATGGTGCCCTTGGCCTTGGCGCCAGGCTCTTTGCTTGCTTCGAT
>CAJWTS010000049.1 GCA_913047795.1 uncultured Verrucomicrobiota bacterium
AGCATACCACCTTAGGCATTGCAGCTCTGGAGGCAGGACTCCATGTGATGGTGGAGAAACCCATCTCCGCGCACAAGGCGGATGCTGAGCGGCTCATCGCGGTGGCGGCCCCGTTGCTGGGCCTGCTCGGTACGGTGCTAGGCATGATCACCTGTTTCGATAGCCTGGCCGGTGAAGCGGCGACGCAGAGCAAGGCGATGGTCATGGCGGCGGGCATCAAGCAGGCGTTGTTGACGACAGCGTTTGGCCTGATCGTGGCGTTGCCCGCGTTGTTCATCTTCTTCATCTTCAATTATCGCGTCAACCAGATCGCCAATCTCTGTGCCGTGTCGGCAGAGGAACTCGTTCACGAGATGGCAGTTCTTGGTCGCGAGGCCTTGCTCGGCCCCGGTAGCCAGACAGGGCTACCGGCCGCGGCCGCGGCCGATAGCGATTCATAGCGGAGGTCGAAGGCATGCGATTCACCAAAGAACAATACGAGGAAGTTCGGATCAATATGGATCCGATGATCGATTGCGTGTTCCTGTTGATCATCTTCTTTCTCGCGACGACCGTATTCATCAAGTTGGAGCAGGACCTGTCGATCAACCTGCCCACGATGAGCGAGCAGCTGAAGGTCAAGAAGCCGCCCTCGGCGCCGATCATCGTCAACGTGCGATTTCTGCCCGGCGGTAAAGCCTTTTATCATGTCAACAACGAGAAGATGTCGGTCACAGCCCTGACGATCAGTCTGACCCGCGCGAAGGTGCACAATGATGACCAGGCGGTTGTTATCCGTGGCGATAAAAACGTGAAGTGGGATCACGTGGCGCGGGTCATGGCTTCCTGTGCGCAGGCCGGCATCACCAAGGTATCGGCGACGGTCGAGGTCGAGGAATAGGAGTATCCGTCCCGATGGAGATTGACTACACACCGCCGAGCGAAGAGGAACTGATGCGCGCCCACGGGCGTGAGAGCATCATCGACGCCCGATCGATCATTCTCGGGGTGTCGCTCTTTGCGATCATCATCGTGTCGGCGGCGGTCTGGCGCCTGGCCGGTGACGATCGTCTGCTCAAACCGCTGAAGGAGTTTGAATTCACGCCGGAGGCCCCGGAGACGGACGAGTTCGAACTGAAGGAGCCGTTGCGTGAACTGATCGAGGAGCGCCAGTTGGATCAACCCGAGGAACTGCAGGAGATCGAGCAGCGGCCGAACATCCAGATCACCACGGAGGTTACCGAAAGCACGATTGTCGAGGAGGTGATTCAGACGGAGAGTATCGAGGTCACCACGGACATCGATATCGACGTCACGGACATGGACATCATTGATGCGCCGGAGGAACTGGTCGATATCTCTGAAGAGACGGCTTATGCCGTTACTCCGATTGCCGCGGTCTCCTCCGTTCCGGCGGACCTGTTCAACTTCAAGCGACCGAACCCGCGGTATCGTCCGCAGACCGAGCTGATCAACACGGCGCCCAAGGCCAGTCGCGGCTTGAAGCTGATGCCGCGCCAGTTCGGGGACCTGAACGCCCCGACGGTTGGGGAATTGGGGCCGATGAGCATCAACCTGTTGGGCAGCGGCGATTACATGAGTGCCATGGGGCGCGCAGGGGGCTTTCAGCAGCGCGCGGCGGTCGACGCAGCGTTACGCTGGCTGGCGCTGCATCAGGAACCGGATGGGCACTGGGACCCGCATCGCTGGGATCCCGAAGATGTTTCCTTCGACAATCCCGAAGCACATGAGGCTGTGAAGGGAAGAGGGAGGAGTCATCCGACGGGCATCACGGGATTCGGCGTGATCGCGCTGATGGGCGGGGGACATACGATTCGCCGCGGTGAATACCGCGCCAACGTTGCGCGCGCATTGGAATGGATCATTAACGGGCAGCAGGCGAAGACGGGCCAGCTCAGCGCTAACATGTACGAGCATGCAATTGCGACGATCGCGCTTTGCGAAGCCTTTGGTCGGGCACCGAACGAACGTCTCGGTGCCGCGGCCCGCAAGGCGGTTGCGTTTTGTGTCTATGGCGTCGGTGCCGATGACGGATGGCGCTACTCACCCAAACCGGCGCAGGGCGATATGTCCGTGCACGGCTGGTTCATGCAGGCACTCAAGACGGCCAAGCTGGCCGGCATCAAGTTTGATCACGCGGTATTTTCGCGTGGCATGACCTTTGTCGATCAACTCACCGACAAGGGCGGTGCGCGCGACTCCCAGGGTGGCGTCGGGTACACGTATCAGCCGGGCCTCAACTACGGCGTCGGCAGCAGGCCGCTGACAAGTGCGGCGATGGTTATTCGCCAGTTCAGTGGCATGGGCGTACGTGCGCCGCTGCTCGTCAAGGGGGCCGAATTGACACGCAGCCAGCCGCCCGACTGGGAGACGAGTCGGGACTTTTATTACTGGTACTACGCGACGTACGCCATGCATAACATGGGCGGCGAGTACCGCATCTGGTGGAATCGACGCATCCGCGATGTTCTGTTGGACAACCAGTCGCGCCATGGCCACCAGGCGGGAAGCTGGACGCCGGAAAGAACCGCTTTCAATGCGGGCCGGGTTTACGTCACCGCGCTGGGCGCGCTTTGCCTCGAAGTGTACTACCGCTACGGCGAGGCATTGCAGAGCTTCGGCACCGCGCCGGACCTGGAAGACCTCTTCTTTCAGTAAGATTCGGCCGTCCGCGCTTCATGCGTGATCCGTACAGTAGAGCCGGTTGCCGGGCCGGTTCAGAAAAGATGCGTGATCTCCAACCTGTTCGGAGCGAGACACGACACGCGACTTCCGGCAATCAATCTTGTGTCGCATTGTGCGGCGCTGGTATGCTCCTTGCTCATGATGAATTCCGATCCAACACCGTCGGCCGACGAGAAAATTATGGAATGGGAGGCCGGAGAACGCAGGCTGATTGGCGTGCAGGCACTCACGCGTTCCACCGTCGTCTGCGAGATGGCCGGGCAGCTCGGCGTTGATGCGGTCTGGATCGAAGTCGAGCACGGTGCGGCAGGTTTTGAGACGATCGAGGCGATGAGCGTGGCAAGCATTGCTGGCGGTGCCGTGCCGGTCGCGCGAGTGCCGGATCACCATCGCCACCATGTGCTTCGCTCGCTTGAAGTCGGTGCCCGTATCGTGGTGGTGCCGATGGTGAACGACGCGGCGATCGCGCGGGAGGTCGTGCGCTGGGGGAAATTTGATCCATTGGGTGAGCGCGGGTTCAACACGGGATCCCGCGGGCTGCGGTATGGATTGCACGACGTGGCAGCGAGCCACGAATGGGCCAATGCGCATACACATCTGATCGCGCAGATCGAGACTCGCGAAGCCATGCAGAATCTGGATGCCATTCTCGCCGTGGACGGCATCTCCGGCGTGCTGGTTGGTCCGGGCGACCTGTCCGCCTCCCTTGGTGTGCCGCGTCAGCGCGAGCATCAACTTGTCCAGGAGGCCGTTCGGACGATCGTGAGACGCACAAAGGGTACCGGTAAGAAGGCGGGCATTCTTGCATCGCCCCCGCTGTTGAAGATCGCGATGGAGGAGGGGGCGGATCTGCTGTTCTGTTCCTCCGACGTCAACGTGGTCGCCCAGGGCTGGCGCAATATGCTGGCGCAGGCGCGCGATGGCTTCCGTAGTGCCTGACCTTCTGCAGATCGCATCCGGTGACGGGAAGCAACACGACGGATCATGATAACTCGCGTTCTTGAAGCAGAAATAGATTTCATCGATCGCCGGTTGGTGACGCCGTTGGTGCTCAGCAGCGGTTCGATTACGGAAGTCAGCGAGGCACGTGTCGCGGTCGAGGTGGAAGTCGCGGGCAAGACGGCGCGGGGTAGGGGGTCGATCTACCTGAGTGATCTCTGGGCCTGGCCGGATCCCGCGCTGGATCATGCACAGAAGGACGCCGCGCTGCGGGCGCTTTGTGAGCAGGCTGCCCGGAATCTCGCCGACTGGACCGGCGATCCGGCCCATCCGCTGGAGCTCGGCCTGCGCCTGCATGACCACGTTTGCGGCGACGAGACGTTTGGCGTGCCGCCGCTGTTGGCGCGCGCGATGGCCGTCAGCCCGTTCGATGCCGCGATACACGATGCCACGGGTCTCGCGCTTGAGCGTAGTGCATTCGATTTTTACCGGGAAGACTTCACCTCGGCGGCAGACAGTCTCTTCGCCGGTGGGTCAGCGTCGCGGGCGATTCGCGACGTGCTGCGTGAACCGGTGACCGATCTGCCGGCGTGGTATGTGGTCGGTAAGGGCGACGCGCTCGAAGAAGATCTTCGCCTGTGGATAGAGGATTGGGGCTACCGATGCTTCAAGCTGAAGATCATGGGTCGCGACAACGCCGTGGACGTGGCCCGCACCGTCGAGGTCTATCGTGCGGCGCGCGGTTATGGCGTCGCTGACCCGTGGCTCACGATCGATTCCAACGAGGCGAATCCGGATGCAGACAGCGTTCTGGATTACCTCGATCGCTTGCAGGCGTCCGACGCGGATGCGTTTGCCGCCCTGAAGTATATCGAGCAACCGACCGCGCGCGATATCGAGGAAACGCCATTCGACTGGCGGGCCGTGACGCAACACAAGCCGGTGTTGCTGGATGAAGGCCTGACCCATCCCGAGTTGATGCCGATTGCGCGGGACCAGGGTTGGAGCGGATTTGCGCTGAAGACCTGCAAGGGGCATAGCTTTGCGCTCGTGGCGGCCGCCTGGGCGCATCGCAACCAGATGTGCCTGGCCTTGCAGGATCTGACCAACCCGGGGTTTTCCCTGATCCACGCCGCCCTGTTCGCGGCGCATCTACCGACGATCAACGGGGTCGAACTCAACGCCGCGCAATTTACGCCGGATGCGAACGCCGAATGGCTGCCGCGTCTCGCGGGACTGGTCGCCCCGCGCGACGGGACGCATCGTCTGAGCGGAGCGGTCCCGTACGGACTCGGTTCCCAGCTTTGAAAGACTCGCGCTTATCCGCGCAGGCGCGCCAACACCCCAAGATCAATCGTTGTCGAGACGATCGCCTACAGGTTGGTCTGCGCCAAGTACGACATTGATTATCGCGAACATATCGATAGGTTACCGGATGTAGCTCACCGGGACAGGGCCAGGCCCGTTACCGACAATTTTCAATGCAGATGAATGCTTCCGCAAACGATTCGGTTCAACTTGCCAAACGCCTTGAGACGGACGGATACGTCGTCATCGAGAACGCCCTGTCTCCCGGCCGGTTGGAAACCCTCAATGCTTCGGTCGACCGATACCTGGATGCCTATCCGGAAGCGTGGATCCAGATGAATGACCACACGGTCGAGATCGAAAACGTGCTGCCCAGGACCGACGAGTTCGACGGCGTAGTCGAAGACCGGCACGTGCTCGATATTCTCCGGCACGTCATCGGCGAGAACATTACGTTCGAGCAATTCAGCTTTATGGTTCGCAACCCATCACCCGAAGCTTCCGCCTTTCGCGGTTGGCACCGCGACTTGACGCGCGACTACAGCCGCCGCAAGGAGATCGATGCGATTTCATCGATCTATTTCCTGACCGATGTCACCGAAGACGACACGTGCTTCACCATCATCCCTGAAAGCCACAACCGACTGATCGATCTCGATCCTGCCGACGTCGGGCCGGATGAGGGCGTCGATATCGTGGTTCCTGCCGGCACCGCGTTGGTGTTTCACGTCGGTTGCATTCATGCGGGCAAGACCAGGCCGAAAAGCAGACAGCGCAAGACGTTACATGTGTACTATTCGCGCAGTGGTGTCCCGCGCACCGCGGAGTGGTCCGAGATACCGGAGCGACTCTATGCGAAGACTGACCCGGCATTGCCGGCAACACTTTACGCAAAGTGGAACGAGACCAATGTCTTCGAGGGCGTGGGCAAGATCCCGGAAGGCATTGACCGATCCTTACCCATTCCGGAGATCGTGAAAGCAGCGCTGATCAAGGGCAAGCAGGAGGAATGAGATGGGGCGGCATCAAGATCCATCTAGCGGGGAACCATTATCCGGCTGACGGACCGGGCCACACCCCGATGTGGGAGTGCGCCGACGGGCATCATCTTCCCGGAGTCGCACGCACATGGCAGAACTCGACGGTGGGTCAGACAGCGTCGGGAGTGGGGAATGGCAACCGACACAATCCGAGCGCCCACTCGACTCTCCGATCAATCGTTTTCGATGCCGAAGGATGAGAATTGAGTCTTCCACGCTGGTGACAATCTTCTCTTCGCCATTCCCTATGCTGAAAAATTAAGTCGCGTAAAAAAGTAACTTACAATTTCCGGGTCGTCACAAAGCAATGACGGCTGTTCGTCCGGGATCTGACAACAGTACCTTGTGTCCCGGTCCCACTAATGCAACGCGTTACTTGGAGCAGAATAACCAACCGGATGCCATGCTCCGCGATGCTTTAAGCCGGAACTTTCTGTCATCAATCGCTGCTACACGGCTTTCCCTTGGCCACAACCTTCGCTGAGTTTTTCCTCGATCTGAGTGCCGCGAAAGGCGGCAGCGAATTCGTTGCTAGAAAGTAAGAAACGAAGGGAATGAGCCGTTAGATTCATGGCCGCATTCAGCCAGCGGCGCGCCTTTTGCTGTTTCTCTTTTTCGGCGGGCAGTCTAGCATGACATCCACGCAGCCGGGGCCGGACGAATTCCGGCATCGTCGACGGGGGAGAGGGACCGTACGGCGCGCCGCGGGGATGATGCAGGATGGCACCGCTACCGATACTGTACGTAAATCACGTGTCGCAAATGAGCGGCGGGGAACGCAGCCTGCTCGATTTGATGCAGGGCCTCGACCGCAGGCGCTTCACGCCCATCCTGGCCGCACCGCCGGGAGGCCCTTTGTTCGACGAGGCAGCGCAGGCGGATATCGCTTGTCGTTCGATCGACCTGCGCAGATTCAAGCGCACGCGCAATCCGATCTCGCTGGGGTTGAACGCCTTGCACGTCGCGCGGCGAGCGAAGGAGTTGGCGGCTATTGTGCAGGCAGAAGATATTCGATTGATTCACAGCAACAGCGACATCGCCCAAATCTACGCCGGCCGCGCCGCGCGTATGGCGGGATGTTCCGTCGTCTGGCACAGCCGCGACCTGACGGACCTTGGCGTGCTGGGCCCGCGCATGGCGGAACACGCGGATCGTGTCGTTGCCATCTCGCGCACCGTGGAAGCCCGTTTGCGGCGCTACGTGAAACCAGCGTCCAAGCTGGTGCAGATCTATAACGGTATCGATACGGATGCCTTTCGACCCGATTCGGCTGATCGCGCCGCCGTGCGCGCGGAACTGGGCGTGAGGGCCGATGCCTTCTTCTGCGGGATGATCGCACAGTTCGCGCCCTGGAAGAAACATCGTCTCTTTCTTCAAGCGGCGGCGGTCGTGGCGACCTATCGGCCGGATGCGCATTTCCTGATGATTGGCGACGACCAATTCCATGATCATCCCACGTACCGCTATACCCTTGATCGCGACGTGCGTGCCCTGCGGCTTGGGGATCGCGTAATTTTCGCGGGCTATCGTCGCGATGTACCCCGCATACTGCGTGCCCTGGACGTGGTTATTCATCCTCCTGATCGCGAACCCCTGGGGCGCGCCGTGATGGAAGCCATGGCAACAGCGGTGCCTGTGATTGCGATCAATCGAGCGGGCCCCGCGGAGATCATTCGTAACGATGTAGACGGGTATCTGATCGAACCGAATCGAGCGGACGTCATGGCGGAAAAGGCGATAGCGATGGCGAATGATGCCGATCTCCGCCTCAAGTTGGGGACCTCGGCGCGCGAGCGGATGCTTGAGAACTACGACCTGCGCCGACAGGTCAAGACAGTCGAGGACCTGTACGGCGAGCTATGCGGATCGCGTTGAATGGCATGCTTCTCAGCGGTCGGTTCACTGGCGTTGAGACCGCTATCTACCGCCTTGCGGAAGGGCTGTGCCATCACGGCAAAGAGTCCTACGAGTTGTTCGTGCCGGCTGACTTTCCGGCGCAGGAACTTGCGAACGACCGTTTCCGGACGATACGCAGCGGCCTGCCGGGCCGCAATCGCTTGGCACGCATTCTATGGGAACACCTGATGCTGCCGCGCCACGTCCGACGCGTCGCCGCTGATGTGGTGCATGCACCCGGATACGTGGCACCCAGGCTGCGCGGCGCCACGCTGATCCTGACGATCTACGACCTGATCGCCCTTCGTCATCCCGAGTGGTGCCGCCGGGCGAACGCATTGCATTATGCACGCCTTCTGCCGGCGTCCGCGCGCCGCGCGGACGGTATCATCGTGCCGTCGGAACAGACGCGCCGGGACCTTGTCGATACGCTCGGCGTCGGCGATCGGAAGATCCGCGTCATTCCGCTTGGTGTCGATGCGTCGCTGGCACCCGTTGCAGATTCCGGGCTACTGGACCGCGTGCGGCAGAAGCATGACCTTCCCGCGCGCTACCTGCTCTTCGTTGGACAACAGGAGCCGAAGAAGAATCTGCGCGGATTACTGGAATCGTATCGCGATCTGAAACAGCGTTTGTCATCCACTCCCTCGCTCGTTCTCGCCGGAGCGCGGGGCTGGGGAACGGACGGGCTCGCCGGCGACGTGCGCCGATTCGGCCTTGAGCAGGACGTCCGGTTCACCGGCTACGTCGAGATTGGTGATCTTGCGGCGCTCTACAGCATGGCGGATGTTTTTGTTTTTCCCTCGTTGTACGAAGGCTTTGGATTGCCACCGCTCGAAGCCATGGCCTGCGGCGTGCCGGTTGTCTGCTCGGATCGCGGTGCCCTGCCGGAGGTGGTCGGTGACGCCGCCGTGCTGGTTGACCCGCTCCGCGCCGATGAGTTGGCGGGCGCGATTGAACGCGTGCTGACGGATGGCGCCTTGCGTCGGGACCTGGTGGCACGCGGGCATGCGCGTGCCGCTACCTTCACCTGGGAGCGGTGCGTGACTGCGACCGAAGATTTCTATCGGGAAGTCAACCATCGGGCTTCGAAATGAAGATCGCATATGTCATCGCAACGTATCCTTGCCTGACCGAGACATTTATTCGGCGCGAGATCGAGGCGTTGCGGCGGCGCGGCGCCGACGTACGCGTGTTCGCGCTGCGCGGCGAAGGCGGAGACCCTTCTACGGTGTACCGCGCGCCACTGCTGTCGATCGCAAGCGTACGATCCCTGTGTCGCGCGTTGCTCGGCCATCCGTCGGGAAGCGTCGCGGCCGGGTTGCGGCTGATGGCCGGATGCATTGCGCGCCCAATCCTGCTGCTTAAGTGCCTGCGCAGCCTGCCGGCGTTGTTTGACTTTGCCCGCGAAGCGCGCAAGTGGGGCGCGCAACGGGTGCACGCGCATTTTCTCTACGTGCCCGGTCTGCTGGGGTGCTCACTCGCGCGATTGCTGGACGTGCCCTTTAGTGCTTCGGCCCACGCCTGGGATATTTATACGAAGGATCGCAGCGCGCTCGCGGGCATGGTGACGGACGCCGCGTTTGTCGCCTGTTGCACGATGGATGGCCGGGAGCGCGTACTCGACATGTTTCCCGAGTTGCCACGCGAACGTTTCCCCCTCATCCGCCACGGTGTCGACCCGCATGCGTTTCCGTCTCCCGCCTCAGACGGCCGACTTGTGCTGGCGATCGGTCGACTGGAGGAAAAAAAGGGCTTTTTGGACCTGGTCGATGCCTGTATCGAACTGCGCAAGCGCGATGTCGAATTCGACTGCAAGCTGGTCGGTGAGGGGCATTTGCGGTCGCGGATCGCGGATCGTGCGCAAGGGGCCGCCGGTTCGTTCACACTCATAGGCGCCTTGCCGGACAAGGAAGTCATTCCACTCCTGCGACAGGCCGCCGTACTCGTTGTACCATCCATCATCGCCCGAACGGGGGACCACGACGGCCTGCCGAATGTGATCCTGGAGGCGATGGCCGCGTCGGTTCCAATCGTTGCGACGCGAGTGGGTGGCATCGCCGAGGCTGTGCGTGATGGCGAGAACGGGATTCTCGTCGACCCCGGTGATGTGACGGCCCTGGCGGACGGTATCGCAGGCCTGCTGGCTGACACCGGCCGCCGGGAGGCCATGGGTCTCGCGGCACGGGAAACCGTGATGCGCGATTTCGACCTTTCGCAGAACGTCGAGCAGCTATACGCTTTGTTTGAGGCGCCTGACGCACCATAGCGTCCACCGCGCCGAAACGAAGCATGTCCGACAGGGAAACAGGCAGGTCGATCGGCGAGCGAATCATTCGCGCCACGGTCGTCGTCGGTATCGCGCACGTCATCTTCAAGCTGATCAGCGTGGTGCAGGCCATTATCGTGGGGCAACAGCTCGACGATGCCACGTTTGAGAAAGTCTACGCCTTCGCATTCGAAGGCTGCATCTTCATGATCTTCCTGATCGGGGAGGAAGTGATTGGCCCGACCTTCCTGCCGGTCTTCATGGGTGAGATGGCGCAGAAGGACGAATCCGCCGCATGGCGCTTCGTCAATACGATCGTCACACTGCACGTTCTGGTCCTCGCGGCGATTGTTACGCTGATCGTCAACTTTCCGGGTCCCATCGTTCAGTACCTGACCTTCTGGGATCCGGTGAGCGATCCCGAACAGTTTCAACTGGCCCGCAACAGCCTGGCCTGGCTCGCGCCTTCGTTGATCTGTCTCTCGCTGGGCTCCACGACCTACATGCTTTTGAACGGCTACAAGCGGTTCTTCCTGGCCGCGCTTGGCGATGCGTCCTGGAAGTTCTGCGTGCTGATCTGTGTGATCATCGGCATGGCGTGGCTCAAGCTCGACTACCATATCGTGATTATCGGCCTGCTGATCGGCAGCGTTGCCAAGTTAGGCACACACCTGATCGGTCTCGTGGATAAGCTGCGCCGATTTCGGATCGGAATCGATCTGTCCAACCCCGCGGTAGCGCAGATGCTCCTATTGATGCTGCCGCTTGTAGCCGGGATCATGTTTGCGAAGGTTCGCGACTTCTATAACAACATCACGATACTCTCGTATCTTGATACGGCGGGGTTGATCAAGGCCAACTTCTTTGGTCGAAAACTGTACACGACGATCGGCTGGTTAGTGCCGTACGCGCTGTCGATCGCGATGTTTCCATTTTTCTGCGAGTTGGTGGCGCGCGGCCAGAAAGAGAAATTCGGCGAGCTGTTGACGAGGTCGGGGCGGCTCTTGTTGTCGGTGTTTATTCCGCTGGCCTTTGTCTGTCTACCGCTCTCGCAGCCGGCTTGCTCACTGTTGTTGCAGGCGGGCAAATTTTCCGCGCAGACGGCGGATTGGACGGCGATATCGATGGCCTGCTACACGTTGGTCTTACCGGCGGCGGCGATCGAGTACATGCTGATGCAGGCTTTCTTCGCCCATCGACGCATGGTGGCGGTCACCCTTGTCGGAATCGGATTTTCGCTCTTGTCGATGGCGATAAGTTCCCTGGGGATTTTTGCATTCGGGGCAAGTGGTGTGTTTGCGCTTGTGGTTGTCGCGCTCGGCTTCGCGCTGAGTCGAACGCTGAAGTCGGTCGCCCTGGTGATCCTGTTACGCCGCAATGCGCCCGTCTTTCCCGCGGTTGAGACGATCGTATTTGTTCTACGCGTTGTCGCGGTCGGTCTCATGGCGGCTATGGTTGCGATGCTGACAATCGGCATGATCGGAACAAGGGCCGGCGTTGACGGCGGCAAAGGGGTCTTACTGCTTCAGCTTGCCGCGGCAAGTGCGACGAGTGTGGTGACATTCGTCGTGGCGTCCAGGGCGTTACGTGTCACCGAGCCGTTTGAAATGTGCCGCTGGGCGCTTGAGAAGATTCGGTCGCGTTCAGCCGGTGGGTCGGCCGACCAGGCGTAAGATGGCTGTACCCATCCTGCATGTGCTCGAGGCGACGACGGGAGGAACCCGGCGACACCTCGTGGACCTGGTGATGCATCTCGACCCTGATCGTTTCGATGTTGCGGTGGCCTGCGCGACGCGTCGTGATCCCGGCATGGTGGCTGACCTTGAGCGCATGCGAGCCGCGGGCGCCGACGTCCATATCGTCGACATGGTTCGATCGATCGATCCGCTACACGACGCATCCGCGGCGCGTCGCCTGCGTGGCTTGATGCGCGCGCGGCCGTATCAAATTGTTCATACGCATAGTTCGAAGGCCGGCATGCTGGGGCGCTACGCCGCGTATCGCGAAGGCGTGCCGTGCCTGGTGCATAGTCCGCACGTATTTGCGTTTCAGATGCAGGGCCCTGCTGCGCTCGCCGCCTTCTATGCCGCCTGCGAGCGTTGGGCCGCGCGCTTTACCCATCACATCGTCTGTGTCTCGCAGGCCGAGATGCAGGCCGCCCGGGCGCGGCGAATCTGCGATCCAGATCAGCTGGTCCTGATCGAAAACGGAATCGATGCCGGCCAGTACGTCGACGTGGCGCGGGGAACATTCCGAAACGAACTCGATCTTCCGGCCGAGGCGCGGTTGATCGGCGTGATCGGCCGTCTCTGCCCGCAGAAAGGCCAGCTGGACCTGGTCGCGGCCGCCCATGACATTCGCGAGAGGCACCCCGCCGCCCACTTTGTTTTTGTGGGTTCCGGTCCGGATGAGCGCCGCATCAAGCAGGTGATTGCCCGGCGAGGATGGGAGGCATGCTTTCATTTCGTGCCGACCCACGACGACATGCCTCGCGTCTATGCGGACCTGGACATCGTGGTGCAGCCCTCGCGCTGGGAGGGCATGCCCTATGCGCCACTGGAGGCCATGGCTGCCGGTCGGGCTGTCGTCGCGACACGCACGGGTGGTGTGCCGGACATGATCGTTGATGGCGAGAGCGGTGTGCTGGTGTCCGTTGGCGATCCGCCGGGCCTGGCGCAGTCAATAACGGCATTGTTGGCCGATCCGGCGCGGACGGAGGCGCTTGGGGCGGCCGCCCGCGCCCGTGTACAAGAGCACTATACGCTGAAGCGCATGGTCTCGCAGATCGAGGCGCTTTACACCGGTTGCCTTGAACCCTCGTCGTCGGCGTAGTACGATCATTGCGGCAGTGAGTTTCGCCGCTATGAAGAGTATATCGACATCAATCCGTCTGCGGACCGGCATCGTGTGCCTGGTGATGGCGGTCGGTGGCGTTGCCCACGCGGCCGATCCGATTTGCCTGGAAGCCGAGGGCGCAGTGAACCTCGCGCAGCCGATGGTCGTGGTGGACGCGACGCAGAAACGGAATAAAGCGGTCGTTCGCGGCGCCTCTGCGGACCGTTATCTGGAGATTCCGCAGGGCAGCGGAAATCCACCCAAGATGACCAACGGGCACGCGGTGGTCGAGTTTCGCGTAGACGACGCCGGCACGTACTACCTCTGGTGTCGCGTCTGGTGGTTTGACGAATGCGGCAATTCAATGAGCATGAATATTGACGATAGCCGTCCCTTTACCTTCGGGCAGGATGCGACCTACAAGACCTGGCATTGGGTGCGCGCCCCGCGACGTCTGAAACAGCTCAAACTCAAGGCGGGTGCACACCGATTGAATATCCGCAATCGTGAGGACGGGATCAAGCTGGACCAGGTGCTGTTGACAGACGATAAGCGCTATGTGCCGGTTGGCGTAGAGGACGTTGCAACCCGTCAAGCGGAGACCCGTCCGTGACCGCCGGGCTTCTCCAGCGGTTGGTCCGCGGGGGACTGTTGCTCGTGCTGATTCTTGCACCGACCCAGTACAGCATTGAGGTCGGCGACAAGACGTACATCTCGATCGTTGATCCGGTGATCTGGATAGTCTTTGCGCTCTGGGGCCTCGGCATTCTCGTATCGAAAGACTGGCGCACATCGGTCACGCCGCCGCTCTACGTTGTGCTCCTCATTGTCTGGGCGTCGATCTCGTGCGTCCAGGCGACCGATCGCATGACCGCGTTCAAGGAGGTCTTCCAGCTCATCGAATATTTCGTCGTGGCCTACCTGCTCTTCCGCCACGACGCACGGACTGAGCGTGGACTGCAGCGCGTGGCGCGAACCGTGCTGATCATGGGCTGCCTGATCGTCTACTACGGACTCATCCAGTACAACCTGCGCACGGTCGAATCGTTCGACATAGGCGCAACGTTCGGAAACCGGAACGTCTATGGCGGCTACCTTTCCCTTATGCTTCCATTGATCTACGGACTGGCCCTGTACCAACCGGGGCGCGGCCTGCGCGCCTTCCTGCTGACGACGGTTGCGATCGGCCTTGGTGTGACCATGTCCGGCGCCACTTTTCTTGCGGTCTCGATTGCGCTGGGGCTGCTGTCGATCATGCGCGGCCCGCGTGCAGCGTTGCTCTATGCGGTGGCATTGATCCTGGCCTGTACGCTTATGTTGCCGAGGCTCACGCGCGAAAACGCCGAGGTCTTGATGGAATCCATCAGTCTCTATCCTGATGACGTCGCGGTTGCCGGCCGCTATACAGAATGGCAGGCGGCGGGCTACATGATGATCGAGAACCCCTGGGTCGGCGTCGGTGCCGGAAATTATCAGAAGAATATTGGCCAGTATTACGGCGTGTTGCCCGATCCGACCGGTGCCGCGGAGCCGGACATCCAGAATCTCTACCTCGTGCTGGGCTCGTCGATGGGGCTACCCGGATTGCTGATTTTTGTCGCGATACTGCTGTGCGGGATTCAACGTGCGACAATCGTCGCGGCGCGGAGTCACGACCTCTATACAAAGGCTCTGGCGACCGGTCTGTTGGGCGCGGTGCTGGCGTTCGCCATCAACGCGCTTTGGGCGCCGCTGCTGGTGCGTGGCATCGGCATTCCGCTCGTCGTGATCCTGTGCCTGATTGATGTCCTGCGCGCGCGTTTGCCGAACAACTAGCCTGCATCTATCGGCACAAAGATGAAATCGACTCGAACAGGGCTTGTCGCGGGGCTGTTCCGACCGGTCGATGCCTCTTCATTGGGGGCTTTCCGCATCGTTTTCGGACTGGTCTTGCTGATGCTGACCGTCAAGCATTGGCCGTTGCTACAGGGCCACTACATGGCCGAGCAATTCACCTTTGCGTATCCGGGCCTGGATTTCATTCGTCCGCTCGCGGGGCAGGGCATGTACGTCCTGTTTGTCGTCATGGGTGTGTCGGCCGTGGGTGTGGCGCTGGGGCTGTATTATCGGCTTAGTGCGGTGGTGCTCTGCCTGACGTACAATTTCTACTTTCACTGCAACGCCGCCCACTACCAGAACCACACCTACCTGATCGCGCTACTAACGCTGGTGATGATTTTTCTCGGCGCGGACCGCTGGGCCGCGCTTAAATTCGGTGCCCGCCGCCCGCGATCCACTACCGTACCGTTCTGGCAGGTGGCATTGCTGCGCGCACAGATCGTTATCGTCTACTTTTACGGCGGATTGGCAAAATTCGATTATGACTGGCTGCATGGCGAGCCGGTCGGCGGCAGCATCCCGGGGCGGATACAGGCGGGCAGCATTCCGGCGTTCCTGGAGTCGCTGCCGCTGGGCCTGCTGATCAGCTACGGTGGCCTGGTCTTCGATCTCCTGATCGGCTGGCTGCTGCTTGGTCGCGGCACGCGCAAGTGGGCATTCATCGGCGTCGTGCTGTTCAATCTCCTGAACCTGCGACTGTTTGTGGTGGGTGTCTTTCCGTACCTGATGATCGGGGCACTGGTTTTGTTCGTGGATCCGCGACTTCCCCGAGCGCTGATCAACCTGGTAGGTGTTCGCCTGGGCCGGGGTTCCTGCGCGGCGCGTACGAAGGATACGTATCCGGTCAGGCCTGTCGTATTGGGGTTACTATGCGCGTATATGCTCGTGCAGGTCCTGCTTCCGTTTCGGCATTTCCTCTATCCCGGAAATACAAGCTGGACCGGTGAGGGTCATCGTTATGCGTGGCGGATGAAACTCGTGAACAAGCGTTCATTTACGCTTTTTCGTGTGACGGACCCAAAATCCGGCGAATCCTATCTGGTCGACCTGACGCGTCATATGCATTCGAAACACGTCGGACACCTCGTGACGTCGCCGGACAATATCCCGCGCTTCGCGCGTCATCTCCGCGCGGACGCGCAGCGTAAGGGCATCACCGACGCCATTGTTACGGCACACATCCTCTGTTCGATGAATGGGCGAACCTTCCAGTACATGATTGAACCCGATATCGATCTCGCGGAATGTGTCTACAGTCCTTTCAGGCATGCGACCTGGATACGGCGCATGGATCCGGATGGAACGCTTGGTGTTTATCCGCGCGATGTCGACCTGCGCGGTCATCCCGACGAGATCTGGGCCGGCTACGAGACCGTCTGGCCGGACCTGCCGCAGGAGATGATCCGGGGCGGGGCGGAGTAATCGTGACGTTTCCGCCTACGGCCGCAGGTTGGACTGCTTGCGATAGACCTCGATCCGCTTTTCGATGTCGGCGGCCAGGGCCCGGTCGCCAACGATGAGGGCCTCTTCGTGTGCCTGATGCGCCGTTGTCAGCGCATATGCGTACTGGCCGCGACTCGCGTATGCGTGCGCCAGGGTATCTTTATAGGATGGCACCAGTCCGGCCGTGCGCTCCACGACTCGCTCGGCGATAGCGACGGCACGGTCCGCATCGCGGCGTGCGGGGTCGGGATGCGCCGCCAGTACCCAGGCCAGTGCATTGGCGGCCATGGTCCAATCCGGTTGAATCTCGAGTTCACGCGTGAACTCTCGCCGGGCGGTGTCCCAGTCGCCCATTGCGTGCTTAACGAGTCCGAGTTGGAAATGAATACGGACAGTGTTGGGTGACAGGTCTACGGCGTGTTGCGAGTGGTGCAGGGCGCCGGCCAGGTCCCCGCGTTTCAAGAGGTTCACAGAAAGGTTATGATGGGATCGCACGCTCGAGGGGTTTACTGCCAACCCGCGTCCGAGCAGCGTCGCGTCATTACGCCAGTATCCCGTCTGGCGATGGGCAAGCAGTGCCAGGACCACGATCAGGCCAAAGCAGAACCGCTTGCGGACGCGTGAGCCGGCCGCCGCGGCGAATGCGGCAAGGCCCAGGGCGGGTCCTAACATGGCCAGGTAAGAGTAGCGGTCGGCGACGGTCGACCAGTGCTGGTGGACGAAGGGCACCAGCCCCAGGACAGGACCAAGCGCCAGCAGATAGACGCCCGTGGGTACCAGCCAGGCGCGCGTCGCGGACAGCCGGCGTGCCGCGACCAGCAGGATAACCAACAGCCCGGTGTTGATGGCGCCGTACCAGCCCGTGAGCACGACCTGCGGCGTGCGTCCGTAGTCGGGGCCGAGTCCGATGGGGAGGATGAGGTGCGCGAGATGGACGGCCACGGCGTCTCCGGCAACGAGCGGTCGTTGCCACAGGGCCGGCACGTGCAGAATGATGCTGTCCGGTTGATTCGTTTTGGCTACGAGAATAATCGCTGCCGCGGCGATGATCCAGGGCAGCATGCCGAGCGCGGCCCGGCGCAGGGCGTGTCCGCGTGACCATGCAAGTACAAGCGCGATCAGCGGCACAGCGACCGTGATAGGTTTTGACAAGACGGCCAGTACGAAGAGAACGGACGCCGCAAGGTACAGGTGTCCCGATTGCCGCACTCGGCCGGTGAGCCAGGCGTCACAACAGAGCAGGGAACCGACCGCGAAAAGCGCGCAGAGCGGACTACGCGTCTCTGATACCCAGGCGACCGATTCGGCTTGAAGGGGATGCAGACTGAAGAGCAGGGCGCCTGCCGCTGCGGCCCAACTGTGGCCCACGTGTCGGCGCAAGAGCAGAAAGACAAGCAGTCCAACCGCAATGTGCAGCACGAGGCTTCCGCCGTGGAAGACGCCCGGTATGAATGCTTGCTGCCGGGTGGGCATCGCGTGACGGCGGTGTGCCAGGGTATGCGATAGGGCGGTTTCGGCTGCGAGGAAGGAGAAATTCATGGGTTCGTACTGGTTCCGATAGCTGTTGCCCCAGTAGTACGTGACGCTCGTTGCGGTGAGCGGCGTAAAGTGCGGGTTATCGACCAGGCAGGTGCGGTCATCCCAGTTCAGGAAGTCGAAGCGTAGAACCTGCGCGTAGACGACCAGGGGCAGGACGATGACGACGAGCATCGGCCAGCAAAGGACTTTGCCGCGTGAATTTCTGGCCGGATTAGGGGTCATGGTTCCGCTACCGCGAGCTGTACGCGTTCAATTCGGGTTCTCGACAGCGGAATCCCCGGATTCTACTTTTTGTCGTACGAAGGCGAGGTTGCGTTCGGCGTTGACATAATCCGGTTGCAGGACCAATGCTCGTTCGAAGACCTCCGCTGCTTCCTGCCACTGGCCGAGGGATTTGAGTGCGATGCCGAGATTGTTCACCGCACTGAAGTAGTTCGGTGCAACGCGCATCGCGGCGCGGTAATGCCGGGCGGCCTCCTTGGGATCGGCCAACACCATGAAACAATTTCCGATGCTGTTGTGAACCAACGGATTATTCGGGGCCCGTTCGAGTGCGATCTCGAGTTGTGCGCGGGCCTCCTCGACCCGGCCCAGCATGTGGAGTGCATTGCCCAGATTAATCGTAGCGCCAATATGCCCGGGGAGAAGACGCAGCGCTTCGCGGTAGAGTTTTTCCGCCTCATCGATCTGCTGCCGGCCCACCATCAGATTGCCCAGGTGTATGTAGGCGGACGCGTGGTCCGGATCGATTCGAATTGCCCGCTCGAGTTGCGCTTGAGCTTCCTCGACCCGGCCCATCGTGGCCAGGAGACGCGCAAGATTCGTCATGGCCTCCACGTAGTGGGGATGGACACGCAGGGCTTCGCGGTAGTTCGCCACGGCGTCGCGCGGAGCGTCCGCCTCCTCCTGGGCGAGTGCCAGGTTGTAGTACAGGGCCGGTGGTCCGGGCGCGACGCGCAACGAATGCGTGTAGAGCGTAATCGAATCCCTCCAGTGCGCAGCCTGCGCCCAGGAAACCATGATGAATGCCCAGAGCCCGGCGACAGCGAGTGTCGCGGCGAGCTTCGGAAACGAACGCGTGATCAATTGCATATCGTTTAATCCCCACACGGCAGCCAGCAAGAGGCCGATCATGGGCAGATAGACGTAGCGATCCGCCATGGCCTGACTGCCGACCTGGATCAGGCCGATGACCGGCAGGAGCGTGCCGACGAACCAGAACCAGCCCGTGAACAGATAGCCCCGCGCGCGAAAACGGACGACAAGGACGGTTATACCCAGCAGCAGTACCACCGCACCCCAACTTTGCCAGGATGTCCATGCCGTACCGCCCGAGAGGTTGGGATGGGGATAGAGTACGGATAGGCCTGACGGCCAGACCATCTTTCCCATGTAGCGGACATACGATACCGCTGCATTCGAAGCGCGGTCGACGAGCTCAAGATTGGCGAAGCCGATAACCGCTCCGCCATCACGCTGAACGAAGAGTGTAACCGCGCACAGGGCGACACTCATGGCGAGCAGGGGTGCCTTTTCGAGTAACAGTGCGCCGAACGGGCGCACGCTGAATCGAGGCGGTTGCGGTGACGAATCGCATGCGGCGCGTCCCCGTGCTAACGGCCAGAAATCCAGTAGCAGCAACGTGAACGGCAGGGTGACCAGCATGGGCTTACAAAGCAATCCCGCGGCAAATGCCAACACGACCATAATGTAGCGTCGTGGGGATGGCGACTCAGCGTAGCGGACATATAGAAAGGTTGTGACCAACCAGAAGAACGCGCCGAGCATGTCTTTGCGGTGCGCGATCCAGGCGACCGGTTCCACGTTGAGCGGGTGGACCGCGAAGATCGCGGCCACGACCATGCTTGGCAGGAGCCGATTCGTCATCCGATCCAGGAGAAGAAAGAGAAGGAGCGCATTGAGCACGTGGAACATCACGTTCACGGCGTGGTGTCGTCCGGCGTCCAGTCCGAACAGGGTGCAATCCAGCATGTGCGAGAGCCACGTCAGCGGGTGCCAGTTGGATGAGTGCGATTCGGTGAATGCCCACCGTAATCCGTCGCTCGTCATCCCCTCGGAGACATGCGGGTTGGAAACCACGTACTCGGGGTCATCGAAATTGATAAAATCGGATTTGACCAACTGCCCGTAGACAGCGCCGACTGCCACCGCGATACAGAGGCAGATCGTGATCCTCGGATTGCTTGCGATATTTCGCATGACGTAGGGTTCGACGCGGGGCGATGGAATGTGGGCATGCTACCAGATCACCGGCCCGGAAAGCCAACCCTGGTGTCCGGTCCGGTCAGGATGCGGGGTCGGCCGTTTCGAGCGGCTCGGCCGCGCTGAAGAGATCACCGATCGCATCGGTCTGCGAGACGAAGCGGCCATCGTCGAAAACGTCGCGCAATTCGCCATTGTGCCATTGGCGGATACGGTACAGCGTCGCAAAGACGAAGTCGGGTGCCGGGCCGCCTTTGCCGCCGATGAGTTCCGCGCCACGGCGCACGTTATCAATCATCCCGGCCGGTAGCCGCACATGGTAGGGATTGCGTTCGACCTCGCCGACGTGGAAGGTCAGCGCGGTGACGAGGTCAGTGACGTCCTGCACGCTCGATTCGATCATGACGTTGGGCCGATTCATCTGTCCCCAGAACTCGGTCTCGACCGTCCACAGGTCGATGTCGTCGCCGTAATGCCGCAACGCATCGAGTACGAGTCGGTGCGTGCCGATATGCGTGGGATGCCAGTCGTGTTCGTGCGGCAGGAAAATGATTTCGGGCGCGTTGGCCTCCAGGATGGATCGCACGATGTCCACGGCGAACGTCCAGTGCTCCGAGTCGTCCTTGCGCGTATCCGAGTTGATGTTCTCCATGCCGTTCTTTCCGGTCTGAACCAGACCGAATCCGAGGTAGTTGCATGCGTTCTGGAGTTCCGCTAGTCGGTCGGTCTTCCGCTCCGGCTTGCTGCCCTGCGTGACGGCGACGTTGATCACGTTCATGTTCATTTCCCGCACGAGACGCAGAGCGAGAGCGCCGATAACACATTCGTCATCGGGATGCGGGGAGAAGACAAGGGCCTTGGGGCGACCGGAATGGTCTTCCGGAATCGGAATGTCCTCCTCACCGAGTGGACAAGACTGTGCTTCTCGTACGTTACGGGCCAGGTCTTCGATTATGCGGGTGTAGGGATTCATGCGGGTATCTCCGGTAGACTGGCGTCGGCCTTCATGGTGCGGCGCAGAGCTCGATAACATGGCCGTCCGGATCGTCCAGGTAGATCTGGGAATACCCGTCCGGCCGCTGACCCGGCCCCTTGAAGGATAAATCAAGGGATCGTAATCGCTCCGCCCAGGCCTCGATATCGGATACCTGCAGCGCGAAATGGTTGCCGCGGCTGTCATCGCTTGCGGGATGTTCACGACCGGCGATGAGATGTAACTCCTGCGTGGATCCCAGCCGGAACCAGGCACCCGGAAAGGAGAACGCCGGGCGTGGAAGCTCCTCCAGCCCCAAGACGGAGGTGTAGAATGCCGTGCTGCTTGCCACGTCCGTGACGTGCAAGGCAACGTGATCCAATTGACCGATATCAGGCATCTTTCCGGTAACCGATCCATTCTGTGCCATCCGCCCCGGCATGCGCAAGCAGATAGAGGCGCATCGGAGTCGAAACAACACTTCCAATTGCGACGCGGAATCCGTCATATTGTCACCGTGACCAACGAGATTACGATTGAGACGGACTTTCCCTCGGCCTCTGCGGGCGCGATTCGTGAAATCGGGCCGCGCCGCTTCGAGGTCGACTACAAGCCCGAAATTCTGCCCGACTGGTTCCAGGCCGTGCTCGATCGCTTCTGGGACGGCGGTGGCGTGCCGAAGGAGTACATGTTCCACGTACGTGTCTGCAACAATACCGATATGCCGCAAGAGACGACGCTGCGGTTCCTGTTCAGCCCCGTCGGGCAGTCGTACCTCGACCTGCCGTGGTGGATGCGCTGCGAGGGTCCCTGGCAACCACTCGAGTCAGTCGAACTCCACGCTATCAACGGTGACGGCCCGCACCTTGACGCGACGATCTCGCTCGCCCCGCGCGAGATCATGAGCGTCGCCTCCGCGCCTTATGAGTCGCCCGAAACGGTGGACCAGTGGACACGTGCCGTCGCGACGGACCTGCCGGACTGGACGACGCGCGAGATCGGGCGGACGGCAGCGAAGCGACCGATCCTGGCGCTGGAGAGCCCGCCACGTCCCCTCAGGCTGCTGGCGTCGGCCACGATGCAGGGCTGCGAGCCAACCTGGATGGGCCTGCTGCATACCGCGCGTGCTTGGGCTTCGGACGACCTGGCGGATCTGAGCGATCGTGTGCAGCTTTGCGTGGTCCCGCTGACCAATCCGGACGGCCTGGCTGAGGGATTCAGCGTGATTAACGGGGTCGGGGAAGTGCCAAAGTTTTCGACACATCTTGCGAGCGCGGGTGAGCCAGCACCCCTGGAAACACAGGCTATGTGGGACTACCTGGACCAACTCCGGCCGCAGGCCCGGATCGAGATGCATGCGCATTTCACGGATCCGAACTTCACGCGCAGCATCGGGATGCACGAAGTAGAGGCCATGCCGGAGGCGATTCGACCGATGGGCCGGGCCGTTGAACGGGCACTCGACGCGCATTATCACAGTGAGGGTTCCACTAACCGCCGGGTGCGGATCGATCCACGCATTGACGAACACGACGTTTATGGAGTTCGGGAAATGGCTGAGCGCTTCGGTATCGTCGAGATCTTCCTGCAGGCCATCGCCGAGGATCTCGATGATCACAATGCTGATGTCCTCGCCTGTGTCACGACCGTCGCGAGTGCGATGATAAGGCCAGCGTGATGCCATGAAATACGGCAAGACAGACATCATTGTCTGCGAGGATGAGCACGATCTTGGCCGGCATCGATTCACCATAGTGCCACTCGCGTCCAAGCGCCCGATCATGACTCGCGTGCTTGCCGCGGAAGCGGCGACGGAGGAGATTCCCGCAACGATCATACGTAACTACGAGGGAAAGCTATATCTCGACGAGAATTCGTATCCGGGGTAGGGAGGGGTTTGTCGAAACGACATGCGATGAAAGCATCACCGTCAGCATGCGAATCGTACTGGGCGAAGGGCTGGGTCGTCGTGGAGGACGTGTTCGCCCACGATCGGGTCGACGCCGTCCTCGAACACGCCATGCAGATCGGCAACCGTCAAGTCCGGGACAGTCCCGATGTCATCGCCGCCGTCGACCGGGCGGACGATGGAGAACGGGCGCCGCGCAAGGTCATGCAACCCTACCTGCTGGATACGTTCTTTCACGATTTCGTTCTCGACCCAGCGTTCGTGGAGCTGATTGGGAGCCTGATCGGCAAGTTTCCGCTGCTTGCAACCGACCAGATCTTCATGAAGCCGCCCCGCTTCGGCACACCGAAGGCCTACCATCAGGACAACGGCTATTTTCTCTGTGATCCGGGCGACGAGGTGATAACGGCATGGATCGCGCTCGATGACGTCGACGAGGAGAACGGCTGCCTGCGTTACATCGACGGGTCCCACCGCGAGGGCGTTTTGCCGCACGTTCCGGTCCCGGAGGCCGAGCACGATCTCGCCCCGGACCCGGCGTTGATCGATCTTTCACGCGAATCACCGGCCTGCGTGAAGAAAGGCGGCGTCGTCTTCCATCACAGCGAGACGCTACACAGCTCGCGTCGCAACACCTCCGATCGCTGGCGGCGGGCCTACGCGACGCACTGGGCCACCGCGGACGTTACCTCTGAAAGCGACGTGATCGACAACGCCTACTTCCAGCGCGACGATTACCCGGCGCTTGTCCGGTAATGCGCCCGCCGCTTCCTCGCATCTGGCGCTGGCCCTTTGCCGCTTTCTGCTTCGGAAGATCTGAAGTGCCCGGTGCGATTCGACATCCCGGTGGCTGCATGGCGGGCTAGAGCCAGAACGGCGATCCCTGCGGCTCATGGCAAGGATGGAAGGGGACCATGGCGTAGATTTCGTCGAGGCGGTTCATTATGTCGGCCGGCAGGGGGCCCTTCTCGACGGCGGCGACGTTCTCTTCCACTTCCTGCTGATTCTTCGGCCCCATCAGCGTTGTCGAGACGGCGTCATTGGACAATACAAACCGGAGACCGAGTTCGGGCAACGAGAGTTTCAGGTCATCGCAGAGATCATAAAGGGCGCGGAATTGCTCGCGCCGTGGCTTCGACAGGGCACGTGGGTCGTTCACTTTGTCGTCGTGACGGCAGGCCAGCGCGCCCTGTTGGAGCGGTGAGCCGATGACCACGCCCATATTATTCTCTACTGCCGCAGGCAGAATCTCGTGCGCCGCCTCGCGCCAGAGCAGACTGTAGTTGAACGCCGTCAGCACCACGTCGAAGGCGTTGCTTCGAGCAACGTGCGCAAGCTTGTAGGCGGAGATGCCGCCGATACCTGTAAACTTGATCAACCCTTCCGATTTGAGTTCGTCCAGGACCTCTGTGACAGGACCCGTATAGTTGTCCTCGTCCTCCCACCAGTCGTAGATATTCTTCTGGTCGGGTTCGTGCACCATCAGGATGTCGATCTGATCCCGTCCCAGGTTCTCAAGGCTCTGTTCGAACGAGTCGCGAATCATCGCCTTGTCGCGCGGGTCGTACGGTTTGGGGCGTCCGCCGAGCTTGGTCGAGACGATCAGGGGCGCCGTCACGTCGCGCAGACACTGTCCCAGAACCACTTCGCTGTCACCGTAGGTCGGTGCCGTGTCGAAATAGTTGACTCCCAGTTCAATCGCGCGGTGTACGGCGGCCTGTGCATCGTCGATCGGAGCGATCTTCGACATCACGAAAACACCCCCGAAAGAGAGTTCGCTGACTTCGAGTCCCGTGCGACCCAGCGTTCGTTTCTTCACGGGGCGCCTCCCGCAAATAGGCCAGGACACTGCTCAGCAACGACCTCCTGAAGATCGATGCTCATCGGTAACGTTGTAAGCATGCGAACCATTGCTGCCATGTCGACGGTCAGCACCTTTCAGTCTTTCGCGGCCCGTTGGGTCGTGGTTTCCCGCCCGATGCCGCTGCCTGCTCCGGTAACAATAGGTTTCTTGTTCATGATGTCTTCCGCCCCCGGTCGAAGGCTTCGATAATCGCATTCGGCCGGGCGTTGTCAATGTTCCATCCGTCTCGATTGGGATCGACATCTCCCGCGCAGAGTATGACCATTGCTGACCTAGTGGTCGCGGAACGCTTGATCGTCTTTCGCGCGGTGGCCTGCGATTGGCACTGCCCGCAACACATCACCCGCGTTTCACGGCGAAGGAGATTTGACAGGGGATCGAGTCGATGGATCCGGATATCATCAAGTCCTGCTGTCCCGACCAAGAACAGGACGGAGTCCGACCGATGATTTTGAACGCCGTGCAGATCGAGCATTTTCACTCCCGCGGCTTTCTGGTCATCCCGAATCCGACGGATGTGAAGACCATGGCGGAATTGGACCGCCTTCAGCGCGAGATTGAACCTGCGTGGGAGAAGATGGATTTTCCGGAGGGCGTAAATCCGCTCGCCTGCCAGATGTTGATGGCCGGGGAACCTGTGTTGAAAATGGTGGAGGACCCGATCCTGATCGATCTGGCGAAGGAAATCCTGGGAGTCGAAAGCGTTGTCATCTCGGCGTTTGGAATGGGGGATACCGCATCCACTGTGGGCGGGGAGCGCAAGCAGGTAGCGTGGCACGCTGATGCTTTTGGAGGCGTGGACCAGGTTGCCATTCGAATCGGTCTCGATCGGCACGACGGAGACAATGCGCCCCTGCGGATTCTACCAGGGTCCCACAAGCGGCCGTATGAGCGGGTCCAGGAGGAGCTATTCGAGATTGAGATGGCGTCCGGTCCGGATGTCGTTCCTCCCGAGCTGTTCTACGCGCGTCATCCCCAGGAGATTGAAGTGAAACTGGACCCCCGAATCATGCTGATGTGGACACCGAACACCTGGCATGCGACCGGCAAGAAAACATCCACCAGTCTGCGTCGTGCGATGACCTGGCATTATTTTGCGCCGGGCAATGGCAATCCGTTTCAGAACGCGGTCCTGCATGTGCTTGACGGCGTCTGGCAGGAATGGTCCGAGGAGCGCAAGAGACTCTGGGGGCTTCCGGGGTCTGATGCGGCGACCGGCCCGGCGTGAATGTCGTCCGCCCCGCCTGCCTTTCGCTGTTTGAGGGGGGCCTCGTGACGCGGCGCGAGGGCTTAAGGATTGGCGGCTGTATTGATCAAAAGGGCTGGAGGTGAAGACCTGCCGCCTTGTACGGATGCGATGCGACGATGGCCCAAGGCGCAGATGACGATGCGGTGGTCGCAGTGGATGGCGATGGGGCGGCTATCAGGCATGGATGCAGAGGGCCACGAGTTCTGTTGTGCCTCTATATGACCGGACGCTGGCCGTGGTAGCCGAGCCTGTCCCAGCCTGCAAGAATGTTTCGCCGTTCTTCATCCTGGATGGACTCCAGTATTTCTTCAGGAATCTCCGACTTGTACCAGGTCTTGAACCACGGCGGCCCGTAGGACACGAACATGACATAGCGCGACTTCTCGCTGAGAATGGGAACGCCCGTGTGCATCAGGCATTCGCTGAAGTGGATCACGCTGCCGGCCGATCCTTCGATCTGACGCGGTGCGCAGGTCTCGATCACCTCCTGCCAGGTGCCCTCCACCTTGTGTGAGCCGTCCAGGGCCACCGTGCCGCCATCGTCTTTACCGATGTCGGTCAAGAGCACGGTGCTGTTATTGAAAAGTGAGTTAATCCGTTCCGGCTCCGAATCGTGCGCATACATGCCCCACTTGGGGCGAAGGTCCCGGTGCCAGCCCAGGGTTTCCGGCTGCATCAACGCATCTCGCTTTTCTTTTCGGTCCGGATGCGGATGCCGGATGATCATCCAGTTCGTCAAATGCCTGATTTCCGTGCCGGTGAGTTGCCGATGCGCATCGAGTATGCGCTGATCCATGAGTGTGTCACGGAAGGTGGTTTCGTAATTCAGGATACACTGTACGACTTTCTCGATCTCGGTCTCGGTCAGGGTGTCCCTGGGGTGGCCATCTGCATGCCGGTCCATGGCTTGCCTGCATGCATCGATCTGGTCGGCGCCAAATACATCCGGCTCCATCACCCAGCCGTGTTCGGCGAAATGTTTCAGTTGTTCATCTGTCAGCATCTTAATGTTCCACGAAAGCTCGCTTGTAATGCGCCATGAGTTCGTCTGCGTGCAATACAATGACCCCCCAGCCCGGCTCGTCTTCAATTCCAAAAGATGTAGATGGGAAGACCAGGTTCAACGTGCCGTTGTGGGACATGGCGGCGCTGTGATGTGTGTGTCCGGACAAGATCAATTTCACTTCGTCGGACCCCTGGATCGACCGCTCCAACTCTTCATCGACCAATCGTTGTTCATCAACCCAATTTCCCGCGCAGACAAAAGGTTTGTGAACCAGGATCATGGTCGGAAGGTTCGAGTCTCGAAGCGTCTTCGCCAGCCAGGCTTTCTGTGATGCGCTGATAGTGACGCCTTGCCCGCCGGAGTTCGTCGCGACGATTCGCCAGCCGAATCGATCCATCGAGTAGTAATATTCTGCGTCACTATCGGAATCCGGCCATCGCACGTGCCACTCGCCAGGTTGGGTCGCCACGTTCACCTTTTTCTTATCGTTCTGCTATGCAAATCAAATAGAGCGTGCCATTCTTCCACCGCGACAAAGCGAGGATCACGTCATCATGTCCAGAAAAATACAGCATCCCTATCGCGGCCTGACCGGCGGCGCCTGGCTGAAAGGGAATTTACACACACACACAACCCGCAGCGACGGCGACCGTACCCCGCAACGATCTCTCGATGATTACGCCGCGCGCGGCTACGATTTCCTGTCCCTTACCGATCACGATATTTATGCCCGTTCGGCTGACCTCAAGAAATTGAATAAGAAAGGTCTTGTTCTTATTGCCGGCAACGAAGTGACAGCGAGGGGCCCGCACATTGTGCATGTCGGTCCGGGAAAATTTGTTGAGCCGGCACCACAGCGACAGCTCGTCATCAACGGGATTACCCGTGAGAACGGGATGGCGATCATCGCCCATCCCAACTGGTTGAACGCATTCGAAGGCAGTACCATCGGGCAGTTGCGAGAGTGGGTGGGCTATGAGGGACTGGAAATTTTCAATGGACTGATCGGCCGCTTGCCCGGAACCCGGTACTGCACGAATAAATGGGACATGCTGCTTTCGGACGGCCGCTTGCTTTGGGGTTTCGCGAACGATGATTGCCACACGAATGAAGACGCGGAACAGGGCTGGAATATGGTTTACAGTCGTTCGCGCAGTCCCAAGGCTATCCTCGACGCCATTCGCGCGGGCCGGTTCTATGCGTCAAGCGGCGTGACGATATCCAAAATCGCCGCCAAGGGGCCGCGGATTCGGATCGAGACGGAGGACGCGGCACGTATCGTGGCCGTGACGAACTCCGGAGTGCGTTTGGCGCAAGTGGATGCCGCCGCAATGACCGTGGATTTTCCGGACAACAGCGGACTGACCTATGTGCGTTTCGAGTGTTGGGGAACTGGAGAAGCGATGGCCTGGACGCAGCCCTTCTGGGCGGTCGACGATGGTCAGAGCAGGCTCAAGCGGGTCTGATTCTACATATCGTGTAGGGAATCTCGTCGCACGGCCTTGTCATGTTTCGCATGACCCGCCGCCCCCAGACTCCTGATCCCCACTCCGCCACAGGCGAGCATGCCGACGAGCATGAGCAGGCCGCCCGCGCGGGTGTCACCCAGCGTCCGGCTACCCAGGCGCTAAGCGCATGCCCCAACGGGTTGAGCGCCCCGATCCACATCAGCGTCCGCGGGG
>CAJWTS010000050.1 GCA_913047795.1 uncultured Verrucomicrobiota bacterium
GTCCAAAAGGCTGTCCATCGGCCTTCGGACCGCATTCGTCGCAACGGACGCGACGAATTCATTCCGCCGATGCGGTCTCTGCCTCAACGATCGACCCGCGGATACCGCGATCGCTCGACTGGACGAACTATTTCTTGCCCTTGTCAAACTGGACGACGCCGGCCTCACGCATGCTACAGAAATCGAAACCGTTCCGTCCGGTACCGTGGCCGATCACAACATGGTCCAGCACCGGTATATCAACAATCCATCCGGCCGCGACCACCTGGCGCGTAATACGAATATCCTCGGCCGAAGGCGACGGATCTCCGGAGGGGTGATTGTGGGCGAGAATCACGGCCGCGCTGCTGGTCCGTATCGCATGTCGAAAAACTTCGCGCGGATGTACCAGGCTGGCATCCAGCAAACCTCGTGTCACGTCGACCGGCTTCCCCTTCAATCGATTATGAGAGTCGAGATTCAGGACCCAGAATACTTCGCCGTCCAAGGTGCGCGATGTTTCGCGCAAAAGCTCTGCGGCTTCCGACGGCGTCCGGATCCGGGGTTGATGCGGGGTCGCTTCCTCCGTAAGGCGCCGCCCGAGTTCAAGACCGGCGAGGAGCACCTGCGACTTAACCGGCCCAAGTCCATGAAATTGCGAGAGTTCAGCTGCCGGGGCCTTTGCAATATTGGTCAGGGACCCGTAGTGTGCCAGCAAAGATTCTGCCAGGTGCATCACATTGAGACCCCTGGCACCGCTACGCAACAGGACGGCAACCAGCGCCTCGTCCGGGGCGTGCTGGACCCCAACACGTTCGATGATTTCCCGCGGACGCATGCGCTCGGGCAACTCGCGCATCGGACGTGTAATGACGTATTCTGAAGGACTCCCGCTCATGCCTCGATCGACAACGTGACCGGCCCTTCCCGTTCCCAATGGCTCCGGACACGATTCGCAATATCTGAGATAGACGTATCGGGGTCAATCGTAATCCAGCATACACGTGCCTGATGCCGAAACCAGGTCATCTGCCGGCGGGCGAGTTTACGCGTACGCGCGATCGTCCTCTCGATTGCTTCCTCCCGCGAAAGGCTTCCGTCGAGCACGCCCCGGGCCTCGGCGTACCCGATCCCGTTCGCGGCAGGCACATCAGCCGGACCCCGCAAGGCTTCGACTTCCTCGATCAGACCGTCGCCATACATCTGACGAACACGCACCGCGATCCGTTGATCGAGAGCCACGTTTTCCATTCTGAGGCCCACGATCAGAGGCTGTTCGGCCGGATCCCGCCACGCGGGCTCATTTCGCGAAGCCCCGGGCTCCGCCTCGATGACTTCCAACGCGCGAATCAGGCGGCGCGGATTCTTCCGGTCGGAGTCCGACATCTCATCGTAGCGTAGCGGATCACGGCTTCGCAGAGCCGTCGTGAGAGACGCCAACCCGTTTTCCCTGAGTTGACTATCCCAGTACGCGCGCAACTCGGGATTCGGACGGGCGCTGGCATCCAACCCCTCCATCAGGCAACGCAGATACAGGCCCGTTCCGCCCGTAACGATCAATGCCCGGCCGGCGTCACGACCCGTACGCATGGCCCGGCGCGCTTCTTCGAGATAGGTCACCACGCTAAAGGACTCATCCGGGCCCGCAAGATCGATACCCCAATAGGTTACCTGTGCGCGTTGCTGAAGCGTCGGTTTGGCGGTACCGATATCCATGCCGCGATAGACCACCATCGAATCGGCAGACAACACATCCACGTCCAGCAACAGGGCCAATGCGTGTGCCACAGCGGTCTTGCCGACGGCGGTCGGCCCCACCATGACATAGGCCCGGCATTCCTCGGCCGTATCGGCGTTCATTCTGCAGGCACCTCCCAAATCCAACCCGGCGCGAACGCCCGGACACCCATCGAGTCAGGACGCGGGATGATCCGGGTCGTCCACCGCTACCGTTGCGGGGTTGCCGACGCTCTCGTGCCCTGGCGGTCTCGTACGAATCTCTGTCACAAGATATATGGCAACCCCAATACAGATCGCCGAGTCCGCGACGTTAAAAGACGGGAAGTGGTATGACTGCAGGAAGAAGTGAAGAAAGTCGACGACGTACCCGAGTCGAACGCGATCCAGGAAATTGCCCACGATACCCCCGAGCATCAGCCCCAGCGCGAGCCGATGCGTTCGTGCATCGCGCAGGAACGCCCGCCGGGCAAAACAGAGCAGCAGCAATACGACAGCCGAGAGACTCGTCAGCAGAATATTCTGATCCTGCAGTATGCCCCATGCCGCACCGGTATTGCGCACGTGGGAGATATGAAAAAACCCCGGGATCACAACGACCTCCTGCCCGAGATAGACCTTGGCCTGAATCAGAACCTTGGTCACCTGATCGAGAACCGCGATCGATACGCAGGTGCATAGAACTAGCATGCGCTGTATCCCCTTCGGGCGACGGCCTAGTCCGATCCGGTCATGGAGACACTATCAATACGTTCAATGCCGAGCAGGCCCCGATCGGATTTCATACGCGCGCGACCAATGCCCTTCTCGATCTGCTCCTGGGCACGGACGCTCAGGCGCACATAAGGAATCGCGTCCAGGCGCTCGCGATTGATCGGCGCCCCCGAGATCTCGCAAATGCCGTACGTCTTCTGCTCGATACGCCGCAGCGCTTCATCAATTTCAAATACGGCATCCTGCTCCGAACTTGCCAGGTTGAGCGCAAAGTCACGGTCAAACGTGTCGGTACCATCCTCTTCCGTAATAATCTTATCCCGCCGATTGAGCGATTCGTTTTTCAATGCAGAGATCTGGCCGGACATCTGGTCTCGCATGCCCAGCAATTGCTGCCTGAACTGATTCAGCTCTTTGCGCGAATAGGGCGTCTTGATCGGCTTGGGCTTCGCCTTCCTGGGAACTGGGACCGGCTTGGGTACCGCGGCTTTTGCGGTCGCCTTCTTTGCGGTCGCCTTCTTTGCAGGCATCTTTTTCGAAGTCGTCTTTTTCGTCACGGCTTTCTTTGATGTCGCCGCCTTGCGCTTGCCGATCGCCTTCTTCACAGGAATCACTTTCCTGGATGTTGTTTTCCTCTTCGCCGTCTTGCCGCGCGCTGTGGCGACTTTTGAGCTCGCCTTCTTCGCGGCCGGCTTTCCTGCTGAGGAATTCTTCTTCGCCGTCGCCTTCTTCACCGTCGCCTTCTTCGCAGCCATAAGGTCGTATACTCCCAATCTTAGGCGCAAGCGCACCTTCCTGTTTCACCACTCGCCGGCCGCTGCATTACAACGCAGCGTACAAATCCACTCTCAAAAAAAAGGCGCGGAAACCTATCACGGCGCAATGAGCGTGTCAACTTCACCCGAAACCCATTGCGCGACTTCCGGCTCAAGATCCGACACGGACACGATCTCGCACGTTTCTACCCCTTCTCCCGCAGGAAGATCGATTGTATCGCCAACCGTGTGTCCGTCTAAAAGCTCCGCCACGCGACTGCCCGAAGAAATGATCGCCAACGTCTCGTCGCGATCCCATTCCCCAAGCACATGGTAAGTTTCCGTCGTGCCCGATGCGCGGCGCAGTTCCACTCGTGTACCGACGCCGGCACGATCACTCGGGAATTCACTGAAATCGCTCCCAACAACGCGCTTCAGGTCGGCCTCCATACTCCCCTGGCGCTGCATCAGGACAGCCTGCATTTCCTTCGCCGATTTGTACTCATGGTTTTCCTTCAGATCGCCATAACTCCGCGCCAATGCGATTTCCTTACTGTTCGCCGGAATGTCGACCTCGACCACTTTCTGGAGGTCAGCCTGGCGCTCGCGGTAACTGCGCCACGACGTCACCGATCGCACGGGCGCGGGCGTTAACGCCTCGGCTGCTCCGTCCTCGCGGAGATGCGGGAAGAGATTGATCATTCGGGCCACGGCGGCCTGCGCATCCACTGTACCCCGCGCGGTTGACCGCCGAATCCGCGCAACGAGGTCGCGTCGCTCCTGGTCGGTCGCATCGGCGAGCGTCTTCTGCAGCAAGTCCCGATCGAGAAAGATATCCGATAGCTGGCTCAGGCCCCGGTTACGATTACGGGCCTTGGCGTGTTCAATAACGTCGAGAATCATGATCGGCAGATCGGACAGACGACCCAGGTCCCACTCAGTCAACACGTTCATATGCCGACCTAGCCAAGTCAACTGGTCCACGTCAAACGACCTCCCTCGATACATTCGACGCAGCGCGCTGGAGCAGGCCTCGCTGCGGCCGTTTTCCAGCAGCTCGTCGATGCAGGCGGCGAAAAGCGGCATGGGCGCCGCGGGCAAGCACTGCGCCATCACATCGAGGGCCCGATCCGCGTCATACTCCACCATCCACTCCAGGACGGATCGTGCGTTGCGCGCCGATAGCGCGGACATCAATGTCGTCATATCCGTGGGATTCAGGCAGCGCTCAAGCACCGCCCGCGCGACCGGAACATCAGAAGTCATTCCGAACTTTCGAGATGCGACCAACGCCGTGACGGCCGTATTCGGATCGCGCTTGAGTGCTGCATGGATCACGTATTCGAGGCGTTCACATACCCGCGCCGCATCGTCCCCTTCCAACGGACCGGTACCGGACGCATCGAAATCCCGCACGCCGGCGAGAATACGCTTCATATCCGTTTCCGCCGACAGCGCGGTTACCCACGTATCGCCAAAGCTCTTCTCACGTGTACGTAAAACGAGCGGATCGTTACGCTTCGTGGGTATGTCCACCAGCGCGTCGGACTTCAATCCCCGGCGCGCGGCGTCCCAGAATTTTTTCCAATCCGCTTCGGCCACAAAGTCCGGCGACAGGATTTCCTGGAGCCGCGCCACATTCACCGAACCGTATCCGCGCAAGACGATGCGCACAATCTCCGCCGGATCCGTTGCAAACAAAGTTGCAAGCCCTTCGGGATTACGGTGCCTGATCGCAAGCAGGTGATCATCCGCCAGCAACTCGAGGGATTCAGCGGTGTAGGCAAATGAAAGTTGGTGCCCGACCTTCTGATCAAAGTCGATCGTCACACGCTCATAGAAATCGTCGGCGTCGCGGACGAGGCCAAAACCCCAGGTCTTGTGATAGCACATCACGCCATCCGCCAGCGTCCGTAGCAATCGAAACCGTCGGACACACTCGACAAGCGGAAGTGTCGCGTCGTCCAATCCACTGTTTGCAACGAACTTGAGTCCGGGCGGGTCGCGCCGGTAGATGGAATCCGCCAGCGAACGAATTCGCACACGATCGGCGCCGGCGGCGTCGAGCCATGTCGCCCGGCATTCCCAGAGCCGGAGCGCGGGCTCCTTGTCCGCGAGCGCATTCAGTTCATCCTGTAAGAGCGCGGCCCACTCTTCGGCAAGGGCGTGTTGACCGGATTCGCGAATCGAACCCACGATTTCGATCAGGCGTTCGTTCTCGGTCGCGGCGTTCTCGAGTCCGGACAGGAATTGTTCCTCGAGTTCTTTGTTCATGATGTCCTCGGCGGTCGGCATTTAAAATCCATTTCCCACAAAAGGGCGGGATATGTAACATGAATGTTTCCCCTCCGCAAGGGGCACATACAATATGATTGGTGAGCATTCCATCAAGGTCTCGGAGGCAGAACAGGGATTGACGGTGATTGATCTCTTGGCACAACGGCTCGATATCTCGCGACGCCACGCGAAATCCATGCTCGATGCCCGAAAAATACTGATAAACGGGCGTCGTGTCTGGATGGCCCGCCAGAAGCTACGGCGAGGCGATTTGATCGAAATCATTCGGGATCCATGCCGGGACAGAGCTTTAATCCCGGATCTGATCCACCGGGATCAGCACTACATTATTGCCGATAAACCGGCCGGTATGCTCGCCAACGGGGCCGCAAGCCTGGAGCAAGCCCTTCGCAGGGAGCTGCGTAATCCTGCCCTTAGGGCGGCGCACCGACTGGACCGCGATACGACCGGGTGTCTGCTGCTCGCTTGCAACGGCGTGGCCTTCGACGCCGCGACACAGCTCTTTCGCAAACGTGAGATCGCCAAGACCTACCGTGTCATCGTGCGCGGGAGAATGGCGCGCGGTAATCGGTCCGTTCGCACCCGCATCGACCACCGGTCGGCGGTCTCGCATATCAAAGTTCTTAGCGCCAATGCCGTCGCCTCGTACGTACAGGTCCAACTCGAGACCGGTCGTACGCACCAGATCCGGCGTCATCTTGAGGGGTTGGGGCATCCGGTTATCGGGGATAAAGCCTACGGCACTGGCGCTGCCGTCGACCCGCGGATCCGTCAGGTGCCGCGCCAGATGCTGCACGCGCATTCTCTCGCATTCACCAGCCCGCTAACCGGACAGGAACTATCGGTCCAATCCCGGCTTCCACCCGATTTCCGGGCGACCCTTGCCGATCTCCGCCTCGCGGATCGTCGTAGCCAATGACGCAGCACCGCTTGGCATCGCATTCATGGCGAGGCTATAATCGCAGGCATCATGCAACTGCCCCCAACCTGTCTATGCTGTTGCATGTTGAGCCTCCCGCTCCTTGCCGGGTGCGCGACCTCACCTGACGACGGGCCCCTGCCCGCCGATGCCGGCCTGACGCGTAGCCGCAGCGCCGCCATTCTCAACGAACCGGTGCAAGCGCGAAAACGGGGCCCGGCCGTCAGGGGTAACGGCGAACATCGTCTACATGTCGCTGCACGCACGGATAATCTTGAACTATTGATTCAACTACTCGGACGAGAACCGGAGAAACTCGAGATAGCGAACCTCTCCCGTCAGACACCCCTGCACATCGCGGCACGGTGGGACAGCAGAGACGTCGCACGCTACCTTTTGGAAATCGGGGCCGACATACATGCGCGCGACGTATACGGAAATACGCCGCTGCACCAGGCGGCAATCGCCGGAGCGAATGAGATACCGCGGATCCTGATTCAGGCCGGCGCCGCGATTGACATTCGTCGCCGCGACGGCCGTACGCCGCTCGACATCGCGATCAGCTACAACAAAAAGTTGCTGGCGCAATTTCTGATCGATCGCGGCGCAACGCCCAACATGCATCGTCTGGACCCGCCCGACATCTAGTTCTCCTCTCTATTCCCGCGACTTGCCTCCTCAACTGCTCAAACAACAGATCGACACCCCGCGCCATTGATCGCGCGCGACGCCTCGTGTTGAAGTGGTCTGACCTTCGAGAAAATACGGCTGCAGTTGCAAGCCTACGACGTTGCGATCTCGTCGCGCGGATGGTAAACTTCCGCCGATGTTTAGCTGAACGCACCCGCAGGCGGCGATCGAGATGAATCAAACCACATGGCCCGCGAACGAGGCACCGACCGACGAACCTGATCCGGCCCCGGCGCCGGGCTCAGAGACCGTCTACTCCGTTCGCTGCCCTTCCTGCTTCGCCCTCACCGGGGAAGCCGACGACCAATGCTCCGAATGCGGTCACGTCACGAGTTGGACGTCCTACGCGGAATTTGCGGACGTCTATCTCAACGCAAAACAAGAAGGTACCGCGCAGGTTCTGCGTGGTGCGATAACGACCATTATTGGCGTCATCGTCCTGATCGGCATAGCCGCGGCCGTGTTCCTGCTCAACCTCGAACTGAATGCCATCAGCGTCGCCGTCTGGCTCGGCATCTGCGCGGTCGCGCTCCACCGCGGTATATTCATGTTTCGCCGCGGCCGGTGCTTGATGCTGTTCGAATGAGTCCGTGCGGCTTCCCGGTCCGGGCCATCCGCAGGCTTCAATGGCGATGGCGATAGGTAATCCGGCCCTTGGAAAGATCGTAGGGAGAGATCTCGACGCTGATGCGATCACCGGCGGTGATCTTAATGAAATGCTTACGCATCTTGCCCGAGATATGAGCGAGCAGTTCGTGCCCGTTATCAAGCTTCACACGATACATCGTCGCGGGCAGAACCTTCACCACGGTTCCCTCCGCCTGTATCACATCGTCTTTGTTCGCCATGGTCTATTTAGTTCGAAGCCGGATTCGGGCGCATTAAAGACGGTAAACTACCGCAGCCCGAATGCCAGTAGCAAGGTCAATCCGGCCTCATTCTGGCCAGCACGGCTGCGACAACATCCTCGATCGACATGCCCGACGAATCAATCACCGTCGCGCCCGGAGAAACCACCAGTGGGGCGACCGGACGACTACTGTCCTTCGCGTCACGACTGCGTAGCGACGTGAGCACGTCCGCGACCTGGTTCTGCTCCTCGCGCTCCGCCAACTCGGCGTGACGCCGACGCGCGCGTTCCTCGGGGGCGGCATCGAGGTAGAACTTGAAGACGGCGTCCGGAAATACGACCGATCCGATGTCACGGCCCTCCACAATCAGATCTCCGTAGGCCGTCATTTCGCGCAGCCAGTTCACCACCTCTTCGCGAACTCCCGGAATCGCCGCAATCTCGCTGACGCGTTCGCGCACCGACTCGGATCGAAGCGCAAGCCCCGGTTCGGTGCCGTTACACTCGAAGACCACGGCTCCATCGGACGCAAAGAACGACATCTCCATATCAGCGAGTGCCTCAAGCACACCCTTCTCGTCTCCGATTTCGACATCGTTCCGAACCGCCTGCAATGTCACGGCGCGGTAAATCGACCCCGAGTCCACGTAAAAATAGCCCAGCTCGGCGGCCACGCGACGCGCGACAGTGGATTTGCCCGAAGCCGACGGACCGTCAATTGCCACGACCTTCGAACCTGACATCTCAGGCCTTCCCTGTCGCATGCTCGAGGTCCGTCCAAAACTCCGGATACGACGTATCCACACAGGCCACGTTATTGATCGTCAGCGGTGACGAGCCACGCAGCGCAAGAACGGCCATCGCCATTGCGATACGATGATCGCCAAAGCTGTCCACGGCAACACCACCTGCGATCGACGCCCCGCCCTGTACACACATACCGTCTTCAAAGACCTCAACCGCCACGCCAACCGCGGTGAGATTTGTGGCCATTGCATCGAGCCGATCCGTCTCCTTCACCCGAAGCTCGGCCGCGTCGCGTATCGTGGTCTTGCCCTCCGCCAGCGCGCCGGCCACGGCCACCAGGGGTAGCTCGTCGATCACGTTCGGAATCTCTGCGCCGCCGGTATCCGTTCCCTTGAGTGTGCCGCCCCTGACATGAATATCCCCGACCGACTCCCATCCGTCGTCCGTACACCGCACGTCGATCTTCGCCCCCATGCGTCGCAGGATATCCATCAGCGCCACGCGTCGCGGATTGAGACCCACGCCGCGCAACCGAAGTTCCGCATCCGGCGTCGCCGCCGCGATGGTGATCCAGAACGCCGCCGACGAGAAATCGCCGGGTATCGCAAGCGACTGTGACTTGAGCGGAGCGCCCTGCCCCACAAGGCTGACGCGATGACCCTCGACGCGGACCGGGCATCCCATGCGGCCCAGAAGACGTTCCGTGTGATCCCGCGTCGGATACGGCTCCATGACGGTTGTCGCGCCTTCCGCAAATAGCCCCGCCAGGAGCACCGCCGATTTCAC
This sequence comes from uncultured Verrucomicrobiota bacterium, assembly GCA_913047795.1. Lineage (GTDB taxonomy): Bacteria > Verrucomicrobiota > Kiritimatiellia > CAJWTS01 > CAJWTS01 > CAJWTS01. The sequence goes on from CAJWTS010000050.1 coordinate 9,476, forward strand.
CTGCGCCGACGCCATCGGCATGTCGTAATCAATCCCGCGTAGTCCGCCGCCCGTCACCCGAATCGGCGCGGTTCCCCCGTCGCCAAGCAATTCGATCGTTGCCCCCATCTGTTCCAAAGGATCGCGAATACGCGCCATCGGACGCGAGCGCAGCGATGCGTCACCGGTCAACTCGTTTGTATGCGCGTGCCCTGCGAGTACGCCCGTCAACAACCGCAACCCGGTCCCAGAGTTCCCCAGGTTCAATGCTCCCGCCGCTGCCCGATAGCGACCGCCGACGCCGCGGACCGTGATCACCTCGCCGACCTCGACCTCCGCGCCAAGGCGCTGAACAGCCTGTAACGTGTTGAGGCAATCTTCGCTCTTCGGATAGCCGCGCAACGTGGACTCACCATGGGCAAGCCCGCACAATATCGCCGCGCGATGCGCAATGCTCTTGTCGCCGGGAAGAGACCATTCGCCCTTGATGACGGACGCGGGTGCCACCGACATCGAATCTGCAATGCTATCTACGTTCGTCGCCACTGTTGCCTCTGCGCTACAACTCGATTCGTCGATTCCGGCTGGCCTCAAGAAAACGGCGCACACCCTCGTCATCCCCGGAAGCGACCATTTGCTCGACCTGCGTCAAGATTTCCCTGAACGCGGCAAGCTCGCCGGCAACGCTATCACGATTCGTACGCACGATGTCATGCCAGAGGTCGACGTCGCCAGCAGCGACGCGAGTTGTATCCCGAAAGCCGGCCCCGCAATACGGCTCCCGGGCGTCACCACCACCGAGAACGCACTGAACCAACATAGCCGCAATCAGATGCGGCAAATGACTTGTCGAGGCGATCGTCTCGTCATGTTGCTTCGGAACCAAGCTGCACGTGTGGGCCCCCACCGACCGCCAGAACGCTTCAGCACGCTGGACCCATTCCGCCTCCGTGTCCTCCCGGGGCGTCAGGATCACCAGGCCACCACGATAGAGATCCACGCGTGCCGCTTCCAGGCCACTACGTTCCGACCCCACCATGGGGTGACTTCCGACAAAAGCAACGGAATCATCGAGCAGACTTTCAATGGTGCCCACCAGCTCGCCCTTTGTGCTGGCGACATCCGTAACGAGCGATCCCGGGACGAAATGCCCGGCACAATGCCGTACCTGTTCAATGATGGTCAGCACCGGCGTGCAAAACACGCTCACATCGGCACCGGCAATGCAGGCCAGAAGGTCATCGGTCACGTCATCAACCATGCCGCGCTCGAGGGCGAGCTTGCGCGCCTCTTCGCGACGCGCGTATCCGAACACGCGCGCGCCTGAATCCCGAAGCGCCAACCCGAGAGACGCGCCCATCAAACCTAAACCTATAATTGATACGTTCATCATACCGTCCGACCGCGGAGACCCTTATCTATACACCTTTTCCGCAGATCGTGAAAGCAGGCGAAGCCTGCGGGGTACGCCCACGGCCGTCACGCTCCGCCCGGACACTACCCCACCGCGGCGCGTATGGCCTTCAACTCGGCAACGCAGCGCTCGTTCTCCGGCCGCGTACCGATCGTGATCCGGATAAAGGCCGGAAGGCGGTAACCGTCCATCGGCCGCACGATGACGCCACGCTGTTGGAGCCTTTCAAAAACATCGCGCCCATCCCCGACGTCAGCACAGATAAAATTCGCGACCGAGGGGATCGAGGCAATCCCCATTTGCTCAAACGCGGCCTCATAAAAGGCAAGTTCCTCCCTCACCAACGCACGCGTACGCTCTACGTGCACATGATCCGCCAGGGCGGCAAGGGCCCCAACCTGGGCCATTGCGCTCACGTTGAACGGCTGACGCACTTTCTGAAGCAACGCGGTCAACTCGACCGGAGCCACTGCGTAACCGATCCGCAGACCGGCAAGACCGTAGGTCTTCGAAAACGTGCGCAACAGAACGACGCGCCGGCCCTCGCGAACGTAGGATAGCGTATTCGGCTGCCGGTCCGGCGGCAGCAACTCCACGTACGCCTCGTCCATCACCACGATCACATGTTCCGGAACGCGCGACATGAACGCATCTATTTCGGAGCCCGCGATCATGGTCCCGGTCGGGTTGTTCGGATTCGCAATGAAAACGAGTCGTGTCTTGTCCGTGATCGCCGCAAGCATGGCTTCCAGGTCGTGCCGATGATCCAGCATGGGCACCGCCATCGTCTGTGCCTGGAACACGGAAGCGCAGAGCCGATAGATCACGAACGCGTGTTCCGACATGACAATCTCGTCGCCTTTCGAAAGAAAGACGTGGCCCAGGAGTTCAATCCCTTCGTTGCTCCCGTTTGTGAGCACGATTGCATCGCGTGGAACGGCAAGCTGCTCGGCCAGCGCTTCGGTCAGGTAAAAGCCACCACCGTCCGGATAGACGTGCATTTTGGCCGCCGCATCACGCATGGCGGACACGGCGAGCGGCGACGGACCCAATGCGTTCTCGTTCGATGCAAGCTTGATCGCGGTCGCGCTGTCGAATCCGACTTCGCGCGCGACTTCCTCGATTGGGCGACCCGGTTCGTACGCTCCCAGCGAAGGGATCCAGGCGTTGGCAATGCGCTCAACGGGGTCCATTGTCAGTCTTCCAGACGCTTCGACAACACGTTCAATCCACCGTCGTACCAGACCCGGGGACCGAGGACTGCTGGATCGCGCGCGAAGCCTCAAGCACAGCTCGGTAGATGGCCTCCAGGGCCTCGTCGGTCATCGGTCCTTCGTTTTGCTCGCTCAATGCCGCGAGAAGTTTCTCCTCTCGAGCCGGGTCATAAATCGCGCGGCCTTCGCGCTGCTTGAGCTTACCGATCTCAACAGAAAGCCCCATGCGCTCATTCAATAGACGAAGCAAGGCTTCGTCCATCCCTTCGATCTGACACCTGAGTTCGTCCAAGCTCATCTACTTCTCATCGTCAAAATCATCGCCGGCGGACGCATTGTCTCCGGGCGCGCTCTGGTCAGCCCCGTTCTCACCGGAGAACTCGTGATCCGAGGTTGTCTCATCCGCCACCGGATCGCCCACACGTTCCGTCGCGGATTGCGATCGCATTTGCGGCGCTTCGAGTGGCACGTCGAGCAGCGGCCCCACCTCCCTGTCCTCGGGATCGGGCGTGAGATCAAGCTCCAGTTCGGATTCCGCTTCACGCCGGGCGCTCTCCTCCGCCGCCCTGTTCGCGCGCTCAGCGTCCTGGATTCGATCCGCCTCGGCGCGCGAGAGCTGCTCAATACCGGGAAGATCGTCCACCTTCTTGAGTCCAAAATGCTCCAGGAAGAGCTGCGTGGTACCATACATGAAAGGTCTACCAGGCACATCGCTGCGGCCCACGATGCGAATCAACTGCATCTCCATAAGCGCTCGAAGCACATGGTCGACGGCCACCCCGCGGACGGATTCGATCTCGGCGCGGGTCGCGGGTTGCCGATAGGCGACGATGGCGAGCGTCTCGAGCGAAGGACGCGACAATCGACTGGGCTTGTCCAGTTTCAGCATGTGGCGCAACCATGGCCCGCACGACGCATCCGTCTGGTAGTGGAACCCTGACGCCCCCTCGACAAGATAGAAGCCCATTGCATGGTCCTTCGTCTCCTCGGCAAGCACCGCAAGGGCGTCCCGGATCGCACCCTCCGTAACCCCGGCAAATTCCCTGGCACCTGAATCGGCCGAATCACCGAGGATCTTGCGTAGATCCCGGATGGACAACGGCTCATTGGACGCGAGGATCATCGCGCCCAGAACGCGCTTCAGATCAACCTGTATCTCAGTCGTGCTCATGCTGCCGGATTGACAAGGAATATATCCCCGAATTCGCCTTTCTGGACCACATCCACCTGTCGCAAACGGATCAACTCGAGAAGCGCCAGGAATGTTGTCACTATCTCATAGCGTGTCGCCATGTCATTAAACAAGTCGGTAAACGCCAGGCGCCCCGCCGTCCGCAGCAATTTCAGGATTACCTCGATCTTGTCAGCGACCGTGAACTCCTGGGCAAAGATCTGCCCCAGTTCCTCCTTCTCGACCCGCTTGAGCACCGTATTCAGGGCCGAAAGCAGCTCGAAAATATTGACCTCTTCGAGCGTTACCCCCGATTCATCGGACCCCACCTCAACCGGCTCATCCGCTGCCGCGAAAACGTTCTCCTGGTGCAGTTGGAGGTCATGCAGGTGACTCGCCGCGTCCTTGAACTTCTTGTACTCCACCAATTGACGAACGAGATCCCAGCGTGGATCGTCATCCTCCTCATCCTCGAGCTCGGGACGCTCATCGACCGGCAGCAACATGCGGCTCTTGATCATCATCAGCGTCGCGGCCATCACGATAAAATCACCCGCGATATTAAAATCCAGCATGCGCATCAGGCTCAAGTAGTTCATGTACTGTGTCGTAATCGTCTCGATCGGTATGTCGTATATATCGACCTCGTCCTTCTTGATCAGGTAGAGCAACAGGTCGAGCGGCCCCTCGAAGACCTCGAGATCGACCTTGTAGTCCTGCGGCTCTGCCGTGGTGGGCTCGGTCATTAATCCAATCCAATCGCCCGGCGTACAGCCGTCAGTGTTTTCTCGATCTCGGAACGCGCGCGTTCGGCGCCGGCAGCCAGCACCGAATCGACGTAGTCCGGTTGCCCCACAAGTTCCTCGCGACGTTCGCGGAAGGGCCGCAGCACGTCGCTGGACTTCGCCAGCAGGTCCTTCTTGGCATCGCCGTACCCGTAGCCGCCGGCTTCGTACTGCTTGCGCATCTGCGCGATCTCCTCGGGTGAGGCAAACAACTTGTAGAGCGCAAAGACATTACAGGTATCCGGGTTCTTGGGCTCCTCCATGGGTGTACTGTCGGTCACGATGCGCATCACGCGCTTCTTTATCTCCTTCTCCGATCCGAACAGCTCGACGTGATTGTCGTATGACTTCGACATCTTTTTTCCGTCGATACCGGGGACCACCGCCACGTCTTTCCCAATCTCCGGCTCAGGGATCGCGAACGTTTCGCCGTAACGATTGTTGAACTTAATCGCAATGTCGCGCGCGACTTCGATGTGCTGCTTCTGATCGCGGCCCACGGGCACGATATTCGACTGATAGGCCAGGATATCGGCCGTCATAAGGACCGGGTACGAGAAGAGGGCATGCGTTGGCGAGAGCCCCATGGCGATCTTGTCCTTATAGGAATGACACCGCTCCAGCAGGCCCATGGGCGTGACGCTTGAGAGGATCCAGGTCAACTCGGTGACCTCGGGCACGTCGCTCTGCCGAAACAAAACCGCCTTCTCGGGATTGAGCCCGCAGGCCAAGAAATCCAGCGCGGCGTCGCGGGTTCCTTCGCGCAACACATCGGGGTCCGCGACCGAAGTCAAAGCATGGTAGTTCGCGATAAAAAGGAACGCTTCGCCACGATCCTGCAATGCGATTGCCGGCCGCATCATGGCGAAGTAGTTCCCCCAATGCAGCTTGCCCGACGGCTGGATTCCTGACAATACCCTCATTCTCTTAATCGTATCGAAACAATCGCGCATTAATGCATAGATGCCAATGCAGATCAAGGGCACCGACCATGCCGCCCGGCATATCGGCGCGCAAGAATAAAGAGCTTTCCACAATCGACAGAGTTGCTAAACATCCCGAGATTCACGAGATGAAAAATGGCGACGTATAAAACGATAGTCTTCCTGGGCGACGGAATGGCCGATGAGCCCGTCGAATCGCTCGGCGGCATGACGCCGCTGCAATACGCACGTACTCCGCACATGGACCGCATCGCTCGTTCCGGACGTTGCGGAACGCTCACGACCCTGCCCGAGCCCTATCCCACCAGCAGCGACGTCGCAAACATGTCTGTGCTCGGATGCGACCTCGCGACCGAGATGACCGGCCGCGGCGTTCTTGAGGCGCTCAGCCAGGGCATTACGCTGGAACCGGATGATGTCGTCCTGCGCCTGAATCTTGTCAGTCATGAGAACGGGGTCCTGCTGGACTACTCGGCCGGACAGCTTGAGCAGGCGCACGGCGAGGCGCTCATCGCGGCTCTATCCATGAAATTTGGAACCGAACGCATTCGCTTTCATGCCGGCTTGAACTACCGTCATATTCTTGTCCTCTCGGGCGCGCCCTACACCAAGAACGTGGTGACCGACAAGCCCGATGACAATCACGGCGAATCCTTTGCGGACCACATGCCGCGCGGCCTCGATGATGGGTCGGCCGCCACGGTCGAGATTCTCCACCAACTGATCATCGAGAGCCCGGCCCTACTCGAGGCGCACCCTATCAATCGCGAACTCAAGCAAGCCGGCCGGCCGATGGCCAATGGCGTCTGGCCCTATAGCATCGGCACGGCAGGCTCCGTGCGCACCTTGCAACAACGCTACGGCGTGCGTTCAGCCGTAATCTCCGGGGTCGACGTCATCAATGGACTCGGCGTCGTGCTCGGAATGGACGTGCTTCGGGTTGACGGCGCAACCGGCTACATCGACACGAACTACGAGGGCAAGGCCGACGCCGCCATCACCGCACTCTCGGATCATGACTTCATCTATATCCATGTCGAGGGCATCGACGAGGTGTCGCACGAAATGAGCACGGAGAAGAAGGTCAACGCCATCGAAGCATTCGATGCCCGACTCGTCGGGCGGGTGCTGGACGCCGTTGATGAAGAGGTCGCCGTTGCCGTCCTGCCGGATCATCCGGTACCCGTACGGATCGGAAAGCATACGCGTGACCCGGTTCCCGTCGCCGTGCGCCAACCCGGCGTATCGCCCGACGCCGTGGCCACCTACGATGAAACAACCTGCCCGCGTGGCGCATTAGGTGCCATGCAGGCTGACGACTTTACGAACCTCCTACTGGAGTAGTTAATGACACAGCCCATCGACATCACGCCGTTCTCTCTCCCCAATGCCGAAGCCGGCGTGACCCGATTCGAGGACCCGCGCGACATCGAGCGGGTGGTTGTGCGGTATAAGACCGGTCTGCCCGCACGACTCACCTGCGACTACCTGCGCAAGATCTGGCCGAACGACCGCTTCGAGCGTAGCGATGATGCCGATCTACACAAGCCCGGCCACTTCGGCTGGTCCCGCATCGACGACCCGTTCAATGCCACCTGGAGCCGCGCACGCACGCGTATCCGACGCCTTAACGCCCGCGAAGCGGAGATCACGTTTCAGGGCTTACACCGCGAGATCGACGAATATGCCGACCGTGAAAAATACAACGTCACCTATCGCCGCACCTATGGCATTCGCCTGCCGGGCGCGGTTTCCCCCAGCGGGGTGCAGATATACACACGTTCGGCGCCAATTAGCACACGCCTCCGAATCGAGCTCGATGCCGGGCGCCGAACGCCCGGCACGACACTCGCCCTGACCGGCTACAATGCACAACTGGGCAGAGCCGCCGCGCTGACCGGCATAACCCGGACGGCCGGCAGACTGCGGCTTGGCAGCGGCAAACGCCGCCGCTTCGAGATCAACGTCGACCACATGACGCCCGCCTTTCGATACGCCTACGACGAGGGCCATGTGAAGGTCACCCTCGATACCGATGCGTTCACGATCTCGCTCGACGCGATGGACGAGCAGGGACCAATCTGGTTCGCGGACAAAGGCATCTATATCTGCCGGGCCGACGATCCTCGAAACTTCGCAGACTACCGCAACGCGACGGCGGATCACAAGACGGTCTCCATCGAAGTCAGCAACAACACCGAACAGTCCCTCGGTGGCGCCATGCGCGGTCAACCACGGCCGCACGCGCTGGGCATGGTGCTTGGCTGCCGACATTGCCGCGAGATGTTCATTCAGCGCGAAAACGGCGACCTCCAAATTCCGAACTGGCCGATCTGCCTTCTGCCCGGTGTCGAGAAGGACCGATTCAAGAACGATGGCGACGGGCGCCTATGCCTCGGCCTTGACGAGTGGATTTCGACCGGTCGTCATCACGACGCCTTTCCCCTGCTTGCCTATAATCTCAACTGGCGGCGGAATAATATCACACTCAGTCAAAAGGCATTCGCCGTGCCGATCATGGAAAAACTGGGTTCGGGCACATTGCGATCCGATGCGCTTCTCGCGACCCTCATCAGGCTCAGATTCAAAAACGAAGGCACCACCACTCAACAGACGAGTCTACGCCTCAGGTATTCCGATAGTTGTGTACGCTGGCTCAGCAGTGCCGCGCCACACGCACCGCTGCGGATCGAGAAGGGCTGGTTGCAGACCAGGTGGAAGGGCCGATACGTCAATCGCGCGCGAATGGAGGGCCGCATCACCACGCGGCGACTGGATCGCGAGACCATCGAACTCTCGCGACGATTAGCACCCGGTCAGGTCTGCGAAGTTGTTTTCAAGGTTCCCTATATCGTCCTCGATTCACCCGCCGAAAAGCGCGCGCTGGCGGGGCTGGACTTCACGCGAGCCCATCGAGAGATGGCAGGCTATTGGCGTCGGCAGCCGCTCGGCGGCGAGGTCCATACGCCCGAGGCCCGAATCGACGAAGCCTACCGAGGCCACCTGCCCGCGGTCTATTCATCCGATTACGCCGAACCGGATGATCCCGACATCGTGAACACCTCCGTCGGCGCCGCGTGCTACATGAATTATACGAACGAGGCATGCATGATCCTTGAAGACCTCGATCAGCGTGGTCTCCACCAAGAGACCCGTAAACGGATCAACGTCTGGCTCAAGTACCAAAGCACGTGCTACCTGATGGGGCGCTTTGTCGACTTCGACGGACTGCTCTTCGGCGCCGGCGGGGTGCAACAGGGCGAAAGCTATAACCAGCATCACGGCTGGGCGCTCTGGATCATTGCCGAGCACTACTTTCTCTCGGGTGACAGTGCATGGCTACGCCAGGTTGCGCCGGCCCTGATCAAGGGCGTCGACTGGGTTCACCGCCAATGCCGCGAAACGCTTAAGCCGCTGCCGTTCTCACGCGGCTGGGAAAAGGGCTTCATGCCCGCTGGCGCGCTGGAGGACGTTGACGACTACTTCTACTGGCTCTCCACGAATTGCCTGACCTGGCGTGGCGTCGACACCGCAGCCCGAGCACTTGCCGCAATCGGACACGAAGACGCCGCACGGCTGCAGAAAGACGCGGACCGGTTCAGGCGTCATCTTGTGCGTGGCTTCGAGACACAGCGTCAGCATACACCCTTGATTCGCCTGCGTGACGGTCGCTGGATCCCGCACTATCCGAGCCGCCTATATCGCCGTGGGCGTGACTACGGTTGGATTCGCGAAGTCCTCGAAGGATCCGTTTACCTCCTTATTTCCGGCCTGTTCAAGCCAAACAGCAAGCAGGCGCAGTGGATCCTGGATGACTTCCAGGACACGCGCTACATGAATCCGCCGCACGGCTACCCCGTCGCCCACCAGGGGCCCGTTCCGCCCGCCCTTTTCAGCCAGCTTCCGGATCCGCTCTCGGAGTGGTACCACCAGGGCGGCTTTTCGTTTCAGCCGAACCTGCTACCTGGGCTCATGCCCCATCTCGATCGGGATGAGATTGAAATCTACATCTGGATGTTTTTCAACGCCTGGAACGCATGCTATCGCGAAGAGGTCGGCTCGATGGCCGAACATCCCCTGCCCGTGCTTGGCTACTCCAACTACGCGCCCGCGAAAACAAGTGATCAGTCGAACGCCATGAAATGGCTGCGCTACATGTTCGTCTACGCGCCCGAGGACACCCTGCATATCGGACGTGCCATTCCTCGCAAATGGTTCACGTACGCCCAGCCGATCGGAATAGAGGACGTCACAACCCGCTTCGGCAAGGTAAGCGTGGCCTATACCTGCGCACACGACCAACGAACCATTGAAGCTGATATCAAGCTAAGCCTGCGGTCACCCCGAACCCCCATCGTCGTTCGCTTCCGACATCCCGAAAACCAAACCGTCAAGCGTGTGCTGGTGAACGGCAAACGCCACACCAAATTTGATGCCTCCTCTGGCGACGTACACCTCGACTGCATAGCAGGTCGCATCCGCGTTCGAGCCATCTACTAGCCCACCCCGTAGAGACGAGGCGCCGGGCGGTCAAGGACCAGCGACTTTCGACCGATTCCAGTGCTCCAGGCACGCATTCCTCGCCCGGCACTTGCGATGACATGCCATCGAGCCGAAAACAAATCCAGCAACAATTTCGACGATCATCATGATCGCCGTGATCGCGATCACGATCAGCGTCTTGCGCTCGCCGGGCCGCTGCGCCTCAACAGGCCCGTATCATGCTACAATACGGTCTCGTGAGGAGACATGATCTGAGAATCCACGCATTGATACTTATCGTGACACCTGCCTTAGCCTGGGGTGGGTACGTCAACTTTGAAGGCAAGCAGACCAGTCCGGTTCGAATCTCACCAGACGGCGCCCGGCTGTTCGCCGTCAATACCCCTGACTGCCGCCTATCTGTCTTTGACCTGACGGACCCAAAGTTCCCGATCCTGATTAAGGAAATAGCGGTGGGGTTGGAGCCCGTGTCGGTCAATCCTCGCTCGTCCGATGAGGCCTGGGTTATCAACGAAGTCTCGGACAACTTGAGCATCGTATCGGTCTCGAACGGAATCGTCGAGACCTCCCTTCCGGTCGGTGACGAACCGGCCGACGTGGTATTCGCTAAGGGACGCGCCTTTGTCACGGTAGCACGCGAGAACGCGATCGTCGTCTTCGACATATCCAATCGCACACAGATTGCCACGATCCCGCTCGAGGGCGAAAACCCGCGCGCCCTGGTCGTCAACTCCGACGGCACGCGCGTCTACACGGCCTTCGCCCTATCCGGCAATGCCACTACGATCATTCCGGCCGCCTTCGCGCCGGCGCAACCGTCACCGACTGTCATCACCAACGCTCCACCGCAAGTCGGCCTGATCGTCGCCGCCACGAACACTGCCTGGGCCGCCGTCATCCAATACAATATGCCCGACCACGACATCGCGGAGATTGACGTTTGCGATCTTGTCGTCACCGGTTACGTCAGCGGCGTCGGCACGGTCAACCTTGGCCTCTGCCGCCATCCTTCCAACGGCAACCTCTATGTCGCAAACACGGAGGCGCGCAACCTGGTCCATTTTGAACCCAACCTGCGGGGACACGCAGTCGACAACCGTATCACCTGCATCACGACTAACGGCGACGTCATTCCCTGGGACCTGAACCCCGGCATCAATTACGCGGTCCTGCCCAACGCTGCGGCACTGAGCAATGCCCTCGCCCAACCGACTGCCATCGTCTGCGACCCGAACGGCGTCAACATGTACGTCGCGGCCTTTGGAACGGACCGCGTGGCCTGCATCGACACCAACTGCAACGTGCTGGCGCGCATCGAAATCGGCAACACGCCCGGCGCACAGGTCGATCCGCGTAACAAGCGCGGTCCGCGCGGTCTGGCCATGCATCCGACCGAACCGGTGCTCTACGTGCTCAATCGGATCGCCAACACGCTCAGCATCGTTTGCACGTCGAACAATACCGTGCTGGCGGAGGTACCGGTCGGCAGTCACGACCCCACGCCGGCAGTGATCCGGGAAGGGCGCGGGTTCCTGTACGACGCCAAGCTCTCCGGCAACGGCACGATGGCCTGCGCGGCCTGCCACATCGACGCCGAGATGGACATGGTCGCCTGGGACCTCGGCGATCCGGCCGGGAGCATGCAACAGGTAATAACCGTGATAAGCAACTTCTCCGTACCCCTGCAGATGCATCCCATGAAGGGGCCAATGATTACACAGACCCTGCGCGGTCTCGACGGGCTCGACCCACTGCACTGGCGCGGCGACCGCACCAATTTTCTCGCGTTCAATCCGGCATTCGACTCGCTACTCGGCGGAAGCCAACTTTCGGCTGCCGACATGGAGACGTACCGCGACTTCATCGACACAATCGTTTTTCATCCCAATCCGAACCAGAACATGGATCGCACATTGCCCGCCAGCTTCGCCGGTGGCGACCCCATCGCGGGTCGCAACACCTTTCTTAACGAGGCCTATATCCCCGGTCTCACGTGCAACACCTGTCATGTCGCCGATCCCGGTCCCGGCAGCAACGGGGTGCTCATCCCGGCCTCGGCGCTGCGCGAATCTCAGGCTTTCAAAATTCCGCAGCTACGCAACATGTACAAGAAGCTGTCGTTCTCGCGCACCGCGGGCACCAACAGCGTCGGTGGCTTCGGCTTTCTGCATGACGGCACCTTCGGCACCCTGTTCAATTTCCTTTCTGAACCCGTCTTTGGAATCATCGCCGTTGATTCCGTGCGCAAGAACAACCTGAACGCATTCCTGCAGTGTTTCGACACCGGCATGGCCCCCGCCGTGGGCCATGTGATTGGGCTATGCAGCTCCAACGTATACACCATTCCGATCTCTAATTGCTGGACGGTGCTGGAGGACCAGGCGGCCGTCAGCAACATCGACCTGATCGCGCATGGCAGGATCAACGGACGGACGGCGGGCCTGCTCTATGACCCCAACACGCAGACGTATCAGACCGACCGAACGAATGAAGTGCCGCTGACACGGGCCCAGATCGAGGCTGCGTTAACCAATGCATGCGTGCTGACCGTGATGGGTGTTGGGCATGGCTGCGGGATGCGGGCGGCGCTTGACCGGGACGACGACGGCACACTCGATGCAGACGAGACCGGGCCCGAGATTTCGATCGAGGCATCCGAGCAGGGCACCCTCACCCTGACCTGGCCCTCAAACGATTTCTGGTTCGTCCTGGAGTCCGCAAGCGAAGCCGGAGCCACGACGTGGAACACCGTCTTCCAGCCGCGTGGTATCGTCGCCGGAACAACGACCGTGACAAATCCGGCTGATGCGGATCGGATATTCTTCCGATTACGGCGCCCGTGGTAGTGACGGTCCGCTCCACACAAGGACTTGTTTGCTCCGCGGATACCTCGTAAATTTGATACATGAGTTTCATCTGGTCCGACTCGATGCGCGAGGATTATTGGGCGCATGGCTACCTGAACATACAAGGCATCCTTCCTCCGTCCCTGCGTCGCGACCTACGGCGCGAGGCGGCGAAGGGTCGTGAACGCACACGCCACGATCATGGACCACAAGCCCCTCGCGTACACCAGATTGGCGAATACGCTGAACACATTGACTTCCAGCCCTTTCGTGACTACGCGGAATTACCGGAACTCTGCGACGCGGTTGAGCGCCTCTTCGGACCGGGCGCGAAGCCGACCGGCGAGATCGAGAAGATCGGAATCCTGATCGAACCCAAAGAACATAGCTGGGTGCACGGCTGGCATCGTGACGGGCAGGTCGAAGTGCCTCCCGAATCGCACGACGACCCCGAAGTCAATGGCGCACTGTGGGAACGTTTTACAACACGGCATATTTATAACCAGGTCAACTGTGCACTCTACCGCGATTCGTCCCTCTGGCTCGTACCCGGGAGTCACGCGCAGCCCGATGGACCTGGACAAATCCAGACGTCCTACACGGATCGCTGCCCGTCAAAGGATGAAGGACAGCCAGAGGAAGAATTTGAAGAAATCTGCCTCGACCACTGTCGTTCCTTTCCCGGCAACCCGATCCAGATTCATCAAGAGCCCGGCGATTACCTTATTTACCGCAATGCCGCCTGGCATTGCGCCTACATCGTCTCCCATCAGCCGCGCGCCACCCTGCATCACAATCCCGCAGTGCCGGGAAAGTCCAAATTCAAGTACGACTGGATGGCGATCCGCAAGCGCGCACGGGAGCGGAGCAGACAGGGCCCTTCAGCATCTACCCCGTAATCCCTAACAACCCCAGCAGCGTCTCGGCCTGGGTGAAGTCGGGAACGATCAGGTCCGCGCCGGCGCGGATAAGGCGGGCGCGCTTTTCAGGGCTGAGACCGTAGCGACGCACCTCGTCGGTAGCAAGCCCGACGGTGTAACCGCCGGACTTGGTGGTCTCGCGAATCTCGACCGGGCCATCGCCGAGGGTAACGAGACGCTTCGCATTTTCCGGGCCGATCTCCGCGATGATGCGATCGATCACGACACGCTTGGCTTCCGGCTCCACCCCGCCTGAGGCGCCGTGTATGCGGCCCTCGAACAGGTCAGCGTAACCCAGCGTCGTCGCTTCGCGCTCAACATCGACCCGATCCGTGCCGCTCGCCACGTAGAGTTGCACCCCGGCATCCTTGAGGCTTCGGAGAAACTCCGGCGCCCCTTTCACGACGAAGTCAGTCACGGCCAATTCGCCGCGCTCCAATTTTGCTATGCGCTCGCGGACCATGACCATCAACGCCTCGTTGTAGACCGCCTTGTAGCCGATCGCGTCGAGAATATCTTTCTTTGGCACGCAGCTGAACTCGCCGACCATGTCGACCAAGCCCTGCATCTGCGCGATCGTCTGCACACCCGTGGTCTTGTCGATAAACTCGCGCACGCGCACAACCACCTTGTGATAGAGCGCCTCGTCGGCCTGCTCGAATTGCGAACCGAGCACGGCGCGGATCATGACCGGCTCCATGATGGCTTCCCAGCCCTGACGTAAGGTTGAGATCGTACCGTCGTGATCGAAGATAGCGTGCGTAAAGGTCGTCGCCTGCGGCAGCTGGCGCGCTACCTCGATCTCGGTACCCTCGTGATAACGCGCGCGGCGTGGATCGTCCGCCAACTCGGGCTGGTAGACGTAGTCACCTGCGGTCCCGATCTCGAGCACCTCATCGGGCGACGCCGTGCCGGTCTGATAGAGCTTCTGCACCGTAACCCCGGCCGTGAAGTTGCCGATCATTGCCGCGGCATGATAGTCCGCCCCCGCCGCGCGAGCGGCGGCGATGCCGGCAAGCATACTGTCCCCTGCCCCGACCGAATCCGTGCGACCCATGACAAGAACGCCGGGCACGTCATGACAACCTTCTACGTCGCGCACGAGCACGCCGCGCGCGCCGCGGCTGACAAAGACCGGCGCCTCCCAACGTGCGTAGAGTTCCTCTGCAGCGGCCCGCGCATCGTCGCCAATGATCAAGTCGTCGGGCTGATGCTCCGTGCCACACAGACGCGTCGCTTCGAGATCGTTCAGTTTGCGGATCAGTGAACCATAGCGATCGCTATGGTGTCGGCTATCGAGAAGGAACTTCTCGCCATCGTTCGCCGAAATCAGTGCGTCGAGCTTCGCCGCGAGGGCCGCCGACTCATGGATGCCGGACTGGACCTGTTCGTTGATGATCACGATATTCGTGTCGGCAAGCGCAACGGCCAGACGATCGACCAGATCATTTGCGGTCTCATCGTTCAGAACATTGAAGTTTCCGAAATCAATGCGGTTCTCTTCCGCTTCGCCGAGGTACGGCTTCGAATACACGTGCGTCGACCAGCCCCCGTCCTGGGTCAGCATGCCGTCCGTGTTGACTCCGGCGGCCTGCAGCAATCGCACCATCTCCTGTCCGAACGGATCGGCACCGACCACGCCGAAGGCGGCGATCGAGCCCACGCCGAGAGCGGCGAGGTTCATGACCACGTTGCCGGCGCCGCCGAGGGAATAGCGCTGCTGCTTGACTGCGCGCGTGGGCAGGCCGGTCTCGAGGGAGATCTCGGACTTGGCGGCGTCGAGGAACCAGTAGCTATCGAGGCAGAAATCACCGATCACGGCAACGCGCGCCTCTCGAAAGCGGTCCAGAATCTGTTTGAGCTCGGCTTCCAGCATATCGAAGGCCCTTCAAGAAACGCGGGCAGGCTATCCGCGACGCCCGCATTGTGCAAGGAGGGATACCCACGGGGTTACAGCAGGGTAAGCATGCCGAAGTCGTGATGCAGTATCCGTGCGGGAAAGGCAATCAAAGGTCGTCCGCCTGTTTCTCGCACGAGGCTTGACCCATTTACGCCTCCGTGGTTGTTTGCCGCAGCATGGCCGATGGAGTACAGGATGAAATTCGAGCCCGTCTCGCAGAGACGGAGGCGTATCTCGCACAGATCCTCCTCCCCTTCTGGCTGCAGAATGTCGCGGATCCGGATGGGGGCGGATACCTGACCTACTTCGATGCGTCCGGACGCCGCGGACCGCAGACAGAGAAAACATTCCTGATGCAGATCCGCTCGCTCTACACGATGGCCAGTGCGCATCGACAGGGCTACGGCGAGAACATCAGCGCGGAACTGGCAGGAATGGGCGCGGATTTTATCCTCGATCATTACTGGGACGACAAGCACGACGGCTGGATCTGGATCGCCGATCGGGCCGGCAATCCAACCGTCTACGACAAAGTTGGCTACGGGCAGTGTTTCGCCGTCTATGCCTTCAGCGAGTACTACCTCGCCACGGGCGACGACCGCGGGCGCGAGGCAGCCGAACGCAGTTACGCCGTCATCCGCGAGCGCATGGCCGATTCCCCGGATGGGTACCTCGAACTCTTCGAGCGCGACTGGCAACCGAAGCCCGGCGGCAAAGCCGGAGGCGATCGCAAGTCACTCGACGTGCACATGCACATGATGGAGGCCTTTACGACGCTCTACGAACTGACCGGCTCTCCTGCGCACCGCGACGCCTTGCAGGACATCATCAATCTCATCCTCACTCGCATGATTGATCGCGATACCGGCTTGCCCTACATCCAGTTCTCGCATGCATTTAAACCGCTGCCGGCCATCACGTTCGAGACCGAGTGGGGACGCGACGCAGAGCCGGGTGGCGGGGCCCATCCGCTCCACATGACGTCACCCGGCCACAACGTCGAATTCGCGTGGCTGCTCTTGCACGCCGCCGACATACTCGGCCAGTCCCGCGAAACATATGCTGCGGCCCTGCGCCCCATCTTCGACCATGCCGTGACGTACGGCCTCGACGCCGAACACGGCGGCGTTTACGCCGACGTTCCCATGAATCAACCCACGAATCTTACCGACAAGCAGTTCTGGCAACAGGCCGAGACCCTGGTCGGCATGCTCGACGCGTATCAACTCTACCGCGATTCGCGCTATTGGGATGCGTTCCAAAACGTCTATCGCTTCGTGTTCGACAAGATGGTCCGGATCGAAGCCGGCGGCGAATGGGTCGAACGTGTCGATCGCGAGGGGAACGTCGTCGACGCCGAACTGGGCCACGCCTGGAAAATCAACTATCATACCGTTCGAGGCATGATCCAGGTTGTCCGGCGCCTGCACATGATATATGACAACCTCCCATCCGCGGAGGACGCAGGACAATGAGCAAGAAGAGAAGATCGCCTCTTTCGTCAATTCACACCTCCGGCCGCCTTCTTCTTTCTTTCGCTTCGACCAATTGACCGCACACGATATAGCCACTACTATGGTTTGGATATGTGGACGCAATTGAATACAACCCTGCGGGTGATGGCAGCCGTTTTCTTTGCTGCGTCCGTTGCCTCCGCGAACCCATACCGAGCCGCAGTGACGATTGCGGATCTCGATCCGGAAAGAACCGGCACGTTCGACAACGGAGTGTTCACACCGACCGTGCCCCAGGAACTGCAACGGGTCCTCGACCCCGCGCAGCGCCCGTCGAGCTGGAGCGCGGGCTCCGTGAGCAACTGGAAGGGTCGCCAGTTCCATTACCGCATTGCCTTCACTCGTCCGATTGCGATCGGCACAATGTTACTCTCCGTCTACGACACGTATGCCAAGAACCACAAGATCCGCAGGTTGAAGCCCGGGGTCGCTTACCCGGGTGACCCGGACAATGCCGAGCACTGGGAGGACATCCCGACGACACTGCGCACGGGCTACCATCAGCACGTCTTCCCCGCCGGCTTCAAGACGCGCGTCTTACTCTTCAGCGAGATCCGCCCAATCCACGCCTCGCGCATCAACTACTGGCATCTGCTCTCGAAGCGCCTGCTCAATGTGTCCCCCTACTGCCTCGGCCAGGGCCAGCAATCCTACGGAGCGTGGTGGCCGATGGACATTCCACACGGCCGCAGATGGCACGGCGCCGGCACCGTAGGCGAGGACCCCGTCATTTATCGTCCGCCGGTCACGAAAGTGGAACCTTCCTGGTTCATCCTTTCGCGCAAGGAAGGCCTGAAGCCCGTCGCGATGCGTTTCGGGTCCAACATCACGGACTACCGGCTCTATGCGTTCACGGGTAGCGACAAGGAGAATCCCGCACTGGCTGATGACACCAAGTGGGCGCGCGTGGCGAATACCGTCATCTACGAGACGAAGGGGTCCAGCAGTTCGCCACAAATCCTGCGCGTGATGAAGATCGATAGGCCGGTCCGTTCGCGGGCCTTCAAGATGGCGCTACGCGAGACGAAGCCCAAGAACTCCAAGGTTGCAGTGGTCCACGAGTGGACCCTGTGGGAAGACCTCAAGAACAAGCCCCTACCCGGTCCGCCCGCGAAACGGCAGCCCCCACCCGTCACCTTCGACTACGAGACCGACAAGGACGCCATGGTCGCCGCCGTTATCGATTCGCCCAAGGGCCTGCGCCTGCGCAATCTCGTTGCCCAGGT
>CAJWTS010000051.1 GCA_913047795.1 uncultured Verrucomicrobiota bacterium
AAGCGCTGACGACCGAGGCTGAAATCAATCGACACTTACAACTATGAACACCGAGCCGGCGGGATCGCCTCCCGAGGTGTCGAAGACCGTTGCAGGCGCGCGCCCGGTGGCCGCTCCCAAAACGGTCAGGATAGCCACCCCGCCTGCGGCGCAAGGGTCAGAGGGCGATGGACCCGCGGCGACTCCAAAAACGATTCGCATCGCGCCGCTCCCGGCCGCGTCAACCGGCGCCGCTGAGCGACCGAAAACGGTGCGCGTAAAAACACCCGCCGATACGGCTGTTCCCCCGGCAGCACCCGCCGGCGCAGAAACCACAGCCCAGACACTCAAGAAAGATTCGCCAAAGCCTGGCTCGACCGTGCCCATTCCATTGGACGATCTAGCGGCGCCGGTAACCGCGGATCAGCCGAAGACGATTCGACTTAAGAAGCCCGCCGGAGGCGCGACCCGTCCAGGGACCGCCAGGGTCGCACTAAAGGCCGGCGACGAAGGGGCACCGGCAGACGCACCCGCCGGTTCACCGCCCACGCGCAAGCGCACCATCAAGGTCAAGCGACCGGATCGCGGCGCGAGGAAGGGCCGTCCCATGACGGTCGCGCGCACCAAGGTGAAGGCCGCCAAGGCCACGGCCACCGCCGATGAGGCGGTCGTCGCCGAGGTCGGGGCCTCCTCGAAACCGGCCGCGTCCGTTCAGGCCGAGACCGGTGCGGTTGCTGTATTGACCGTCGTGGCGGCCGTTGTTGCGATGATCGTTGTTGGCGTCGTAGCCTATTTGTTTGCGGTCCAGGCATTCCCCCTGATGGGTCTTCCCTGGCCGGGAATTTCGTAACGGAAAAGGATCATAGGATGGCGAGTGATAAGGTAGTTGTGATTGAAGGCGACAATTGGCAGAGCGATGTTCTGGATTCTGAGGTGCCCGTACTGGTCGATTTCTGGGCGGAGTGGTGCGGGCCTTGCCGCGCGATCGCTCCCATACTCGAAGAACTGTCCGAGGAAAAAGACGGCACCCTGAAGGTTGCGAAGGTCGATGTCGATCAACACAAGGAACTGGCCGGGGAATTCGGCATTCGTTCGATCCCGACCCTGCTGCTGATCAAAGGCGGTGAAGTACAGGTCCAGATCGTTGGCGCCGTGAACAAATCGGCGTTGCTTGAGAAGGTCGAGCCGCATCTCGGCGATTGATCCGCCAGGCCGATCGCATTCGGCGACTCCCGGTCAACTTTCGTCGTCTTGACGTAGTGTCTCGGGCGAGGGCAGGCTGCGGAGGTGTACCCGCACCAGCAGCACGCCCAGCAGGACCATCAGGATCGGTAGTTCGATATCGAGGCTCATGTGCCCGAGTTGGCTGAATATCGACAGCGCGGCTGCAAACACGAGAAACGGTCCGATGACCTGCGTGAGTTTATTGACGCCGCCGAACACGAGCGTCAGTGCGCCGGTAAGACCAAGGCCGATCGTCCAGATCCAATCCACACCGGCCAGGACCTGAAGGACGTTCAGGAGCCACGCCACCCCGAATCCAATAATCAGAATCGCGATCACGAGATTGCTTCGACGCGGCTTTGCCATGGGACACTCCTTCTATACGGCACTTTGAGTTTCGTGGTAATACTAATGAATCTGGCGCCCAGACACTAGTGAATTGAGTGTCGCTCCGCCGTTCGTGCGGCGTTATCTTTTTGCAGATAAGATCGCCGCGCAGAGCCTGTGGCACTCAAGATGAAATTGTCGGATCCACTACGAAATCAGACCCCGCGTTGGTTGCGATTATCCGCGCGCTTGGGCCGCCTGCTGCGTCTCCGTTCCCGACCCGCGATCCTTGTTGTTCGCCTCGATTCGCTCGGCGATGCCTTGCTTTTTACCGGGGCCCTGCGCTGGATGCGCCGGCGCTATCCCGGGCACGAAATTGTGCTGGTCAGCAGCGGCCGCGCCCTGCCGATCATGACGCGGTGCCCGCACGTGGATCGACTGATTACGATCGACGCAGCGCGGATTGCGGAAACCGGTTGGCTGGCCCAATGGCGGCGATTGGCCTGGGGCATCAGAATATTTCGACGCCGCTACGAGACCGTCGTGCATGCGATCTACAGTACGGAGTGGATGGCGCACCTTGTCTGTGCCTGGGCCGATGCGGATCGGAAACTCTGGTTCACGGGCGATTGTTCTTCGGCGGACGAAACGCTTGCGTTTGATGCCGCCGCCATCTATTCGGATGTATTAACCGTTCCCGTCGAACGGCACGAATTGGACAAGACGGCCGCCCTCTTGCAGCGTATGGCGGGCTCCGCGGAACCGCTGCGTGGCGATATTCTTCCCGATGTCTACTCCGCAGCACAGGACCGCCGGGCTGTTGCCGAGTTCGATCCAGGTGCCAGAACGCGTTCGAGAATCGCCCTTTGTGCCGGTGCGCGATTTGCCTACAAGGATTGGGGCGCGACGCGCTTCGCCGACCTTCTGATTCGTTTGGCGGATCTTCGGGGACCGCTTGATGTCTACGCGCTTGGCAGTGCCGAGGACCAAGCCGCGTTCGAGGAGATTGCCGCCCGCCTGCGCGCAAACGACGGGATCAACTTTGTGAATGTCGCGGGCCGGCTCTCGGTCTTCGGATCCATTGAGATGATCCGTGCGAGTGATTTATGTCTTGGAAACGATACGTTCGGCTTGCACGCCGCGGTTGCGGTCGAAACGCCCAGTCTCGTGATCATGGGCGGCGGTGACTTCGGGCGGTGGGCACCGTGGGGGCCGGAGGCCAATCACCGTATGGCACACCACCGGATGGATTGCTACGGCTGTAAATGGCATTGCATATACGCTCGCGTGGAATGCCTGGAGCGGATAACGGTAGACGATGTTGTCGCCGCGCTGCCGGTGAAGGCTTCAGGAAGCGGAGCGTAAACTCCGAATGGTGACGTGCCGGCTCGACGGCTCGAACCAGATATAGCGATCCGGGAACGCCGCCTCGACGCGCTCAATAAAAAGATCAATCGCCGGCCAGGTATTGGCGTCGAGTTCGTGGATCAAAGTCGGCTCGATGTGTCGATCGCGGTAGTGCGCGGCGTATCGTTGTACGGATCGCAAGTCAGTCAGGTAGTCATCCAGATCGTCCGCCTGGAAGGGTGCAAGAACGTCATCGACGAACGTCATCGCGTCTTCGTCGGCTTCATCATGTCCGGTCCGCAGCGTCGTTCCCAGGAGATCGAGCCGCATGGTCTTGAGCCGTTTCTCAAGGCTTCGGCATTCGTATATGACCAGCGATACACGATGCACCGGCACGAGTGTCGAGGAGAGATAGGGCGAGCTGGCAACGCAGATCGTACGAAGGCGTTTCAATTCGTCCGTCGTCAGGCCGGGATCCGTGTCGCGCAGGGCGCCGAGCGTCGTTTTGGGCCACTTGCTGCCATCGTCTTCCGCTCCCAGCCAGTGCATTTCTTCTTCGAGTTCCCGCTTCAGGCAGGTGAGCGTGGGCGTCCAGCCGGTATGGGCAAGTGTCGGGACGCCGGATCGCGCGATGAAGAACATCTTCGGCTTCAAGGCCGTGGTCGGCTTACGCGCGATCAGACGCCGCAGCTCCTCGAACTGATGCTGCGTCAATCTCTCGACTTGCATGACCGGCATCATATGGGTCCTTTCGGAAAAGGTAAGAAACGGGGTTTTGAATCGGCGGATCGGCCGCCGTCTTCCCGAAGTTGCGCGCATCGCACGCAACTGCACTGCCACCAATCAGTTCGCTTCATCGAATTCCTACCTACCTTTCACCGTGCCGCCCGTCCTATATTAAGCAACTCGCGTGCCATGGAGCGAAACGTCCGGATGAATGTAGGTCGATGACCGGATATTTCCGTGGACAGAACGGAACGGGAAATAACTAGTCCCAGAGTTGGACCTTGCTCGTCTTTTCGTGGGGCCGCCATGGCCACATGGGGCCGTCGGGCCGTAGGCGGCCCTGCTCAAGGGGCCGGAACGCTGACCGCACGGCCCGTTCTCGCGGACTTGTACACGGCGTCTATGATGCGCTGGATACGTAGCGACTTCTCAAGATCAGTTTGCGGCTGTCGACCTTCGCGAATGGCCGCCGCGAAGTCCCGCACTGGCATTTCGTGCTGAACGTCGCGTCCCGGCGATTCGAGAATGACCTCGCTGGTGAGTCCGTTAACGGGATCGGCGCGGTCGAGAACAACCGTCGGCTCGGCCTGGCTCGATACCATCTGTAGTCGTAGCGATGCATGTTCGCCGGTTACCTGCCAGCAGTTCTCGTCCGGCATGGCGAGTGCTTCGCCGCGTTCAAGGGAAATCACGGCGCCGTTCGTGCACCGAATGTGGACGATCACATGATTTTCCGCGTCGGACGCCGGATCCACGCGTCCGGCCGCGTAGGGCGCGGTAATCGGCCACGCTTGCGCCAGGACCGTCTCCGGCTCCAACTGCCAATCCGTCACGTGCATCAGGTAATCCAGGTCATAGACGCCCCAGTTCACCAGAAATCCACCACCATTAAGTTTATGGCTGACGCGCCATGCCGGGGGTGTCCACCCCTCGTTGACGGGGCCAATGGCGCTGATGCCGCGGCATCGCACGACCCGAAGTTCGCCCAGGTCTCCGCGCGCGACAATCTCGCGTGCCGCCCGCGCACCGTCCAGGAAGGAAAGGCGCGAGCTGCAGCAGCCCACGACGCGATCGCCCTGCAGGGCCATGTAGCGCCGAATTTGCGCGACGTTGAGTGCCGGCGGCTTCTCAAGCAGGACATGCTTTCCGCGCCGCAGCGCGTGGCAGGCGATACGCGAGCGCAGGCTGGTAATCAATGCCAGCACGACGGCATCGACGTCGCCGCGATCGACGAGCGCGCGCCCATTCTTATAGACGCTGGGCACACCGAGCTCCTCGGCGAGCGAATGCGTGCGGGTTTGATCGAGATCGGCCAGCGCGACCAGATCTATATTGGGGTCTTGCGCCGCGGCCGCAGCATGCATCCGGCCGATCACACCACACCCGACGATTCCCAGCCTGACCTTATCCATCTGATTGATCTCCTTGTTCCGGTTTGCGCCGTTCAACACGCAGCCGTCGCATCCATCGTGGAGGATCCTTCGTCGCGATATCGATTCCGACTGCGATCACCAGCACGCTTCCGCGCACCACGAGTTGCATCCAGTTGTCTAGATCGGTGTAATCCATTCCCTGGATCACGGTCGCCATCACCAACGCGCCCAGCAAGGTGCCGAAGATCGTTCCGCGTCCACCCATCAAGCTTGCACCACCGATAACGCAGGCGGCGATTGCATAAAGCTCATACCAGGTCCCGGCATTTTTCGTCGCCCCCTGATTCTGTGCCATCCACAGCACGCCGGCGACTCCGGCCAGCAGGCCCATAATTGTGAAGACGCCGACGATTGAACGGCCCACGTTGATTCCGGACAGGCGGGCCGCCTCCGGGTTTCCGCCGATCGCGTACACGTGCCGACCGAACCGGGTATGGCGCGAGACGACATAAAGGGCCGCGAGCACGGTGGCCATGACAAGGGTCTGATAAGAGACGCCCTTGGACGCGTTGACCTTGTGCACGAACCCGAGGATGACCACGCCCGGCACAATTGCCTTCGCAATCGTGATGCCGATCGACTCGACGTCAAGTCCCCGTCGGCGGCTCTGCACACGATTCCAGGCCACGACGAGGGCGATCAGGGCGCAAACGCTGATGCCAACCGTCCATCCAGCAGACGGCGGCAGGTACTCAAAGCCGAATGCCGTCACCCAACTGTCTTCCGGAACGCGTGGATCGCGCGCACTCACCTTCTGCGTGATGCCGCGGTAGACGAACAACCCGCCCAGCGTCACGATGAACGCGGGGATCTTGAAGGCGGCGACCAGGACGCCCTGCAGACATCCGATCGTTGCGCCGATCAGCAGCGCCAGTGGCACGGCCGCCGTGGCCGACCAGCCCTTCCCGTACTCCGGATCGAGCATGTAGGCGCAGGACGCAGTAACGACGGCCATCAAGGAGCCGACCGAGAGGTCGATATGGCCTGCGACGATGACGAGCGTCATGCCGGCCGCCAGGATCGCCCAGGTCGCCATGTCTCGTGTTAGATTCGAAACGCTGTCCCCGCTGAAGTAAAAACCACCCACCTGTATGCGGAAAAAAATCCACAGCGCACAGAGGATCATGATCATCGAAAACGTCCGCGGGTCGAATCGACGTGTCTTCATGTTGTCGCCACCTCCATGACCCCCTCAGGTGTGGCGTCTTCGCGCGAGAAGGAGCCGGTCTGCCGACCCTCGCGCAGCACGATGATACGATCGGAGATGCCCAGTACCTCCGGAAGTTCGCTCGAGACGACAATCACGGCCAGTCCGCGGCGGGTCAGGTCATCGATCAAAGAGTAAATCTCGGCCCTCGCCCCGACATCAATGCCGCGTGTCGGCTCGTCCAGGAACAACACTTTGGGTGTCACCAACATCCACTTGCCCAGAACGACCTTCTGCTGGTTGCCGCCGGACAGTGTCTCAATCGCCACGTCAAGGCCGGCGGTCTTAACGCGAAATTCCTCTGCGACCGCCGCACAGCGCTGAGTCTCCTGCTGGTCATTCAGAAACCCGAACCGTGCAAACTGCTTGAGATGCGCCAGCGACAGGTTCTGCCCCACAGGAAAAGATGGGATCAAGCCGAGTTGCTTGCGATCCTCCGGCACCAAAGCCAGGCCCGCATCAATCGCATCGCGTGGGGAACGCAACCGCAGACCCTGTCCGTCAACCCGTACCCGGCCGTATCCGACGCGGTAGCCGAACAGGGCAAGCAGGAGTTCGGAACGACCGGCGCCAACCAGGCCGGCAAGGCCCAGGACTTCGCCGGCGCGGACTTGGAATGAAACATGATCGACAACATTCCTTCCCGGCCGCAGGGGATCCGGTACGCAGAAATCGTTCACCTCGAATCGTACCTCCCCGGCGACGTGTTCAATCCTGGGATAGAGCTCCTCGATCTCGCGTCCGACCATCGCGCGTACGATTTGGTCGCGATTCCACGTGTCGCGCGGCCGGGAGTCGACCGTCTTGCCGTCGCGCAGCACGGTAAGGCGGTCCGCGATCCGGAGGACCTCGTCGAGTTTATGCGAGATGTAAATGATGGCCGTGCCCTGCGTGCGTAGATCGTCCAATAATGCGGCGAGGGTTTCGAATTCGTCCTGCGCCAGGGCGGATGTCGGTTCGTCCAGGATGAGGATGCGGCGTCGCTTGTGCATGGCTTTTGCAATTTCGACCGTCTGCTGTTCGCCCACGCTGAGGTTTTGAACCCGTTCGCGACAGTCGATCTGAACGCCCAGTCGTTGCAGGAGGGTCTCGGCGTCGTGGTACATCCGATCCCAGTCCACGAGGCCGAATCTTACGGGTTCATCGCCGAGGAAGATGTTCTCGCCGACACTGAGATGTGGCACGAGTGCAAGCTCCTGGTGGATGACGGCGATGCCCGCCGCCTCCGAATCTTGCGCCGAGTGAAACTGAATCCTATCTCCGTCGAGCATGACGGCGCCGGCATCGGCGGCGTGGACGCCGGACAGCACCTTGATCAAGGTGGATTTGCCGGCGCCGTTCTAGCCGACGAGAGCATGTATTTCACCCGCGAACGCGTCGAACGAGACGGCGTCAAGTGCGCGTACGCCAGGGAAATCCTTGACGATGTCGCGCGCGCGCAGAATGGGAACAGCGATCGACATCGACAGTCGCGCCTAATCCGGCCATTGCTCACGCGGAACGTTGGCGTAGATCTTTTCGCGCGGATGCCAGTTGTCGGCGACGACGGTTGCGGCCATGTTCTGCGCGGTCACAAATATGGGGTCGAGGAAAATGCTGGGAACCTTCTTCGTTCCGTTGTCGAGCAGGTTGACCGTGTGACCCAGTTCGCGAATGATGCTTGCGGGATCACCGCCTTTGGCCAGTCGCACGGCAACCTGCGCGGCCGTTGTTGCAAGGGCTTTGACGGGCTTGTAGACGGTCAACGTCTGAGTCCCCTCCACGATGCGCTGGCAGGCCGTCAGTTCCGCGTCTTGTCCGGAGATCGCAATCTTGCCCGCAAGTTTCTCGGCCTTCAGCGCGGCGATCGCTCCACCCGCTGTTGAATCGTTGGATGCGATGATGGCGTGTACCGTTTTTCCCTCGGACTTGAAGCGGGTCAGCAGGTTGGCGATCTTGCGCCGGGCCTCATCGCGGTCCCAGTTGTCCAGATACGGATCCGCCAGGACGTTCACCTTCTTGCCGGTCGTGCTTTCATGTTCAGCGATGGCTTTCAGCTGGCCGTTGCGGAAGAGGCGCGCGTTGTTGTCGGAGGCGGCCCCGCCGAGCAGAATAAAATTACCTTCCGGCACCTTGTCCAGGATGCCCCTGGCCTGCAGGTAGCCGACTTTCTCATTATCAAAGGTGACGTAGATATCCAGATCACAGTTGCGAATGAGTCGATCATACGCGACGACCGGAACATTCTTCTCGTGCGCGACTTTGATGATTCGGCCGGCGGTCTCCAGGTTCTTCGGCACCACGACCAGGACGTCCACGCCGCGCGTGAGAAATGTTTCGGCCTGTTTGTTCTGACGGTCCTGGTCGCCGTCGGCGACCGCCTTGATGACCGCAACTCCCAGCGCGTCACAGGTCTCCGTAAAAAACGCCTCGTCGCGGGCCCAGCGATTGACGTCGTAGGTCTCCATCAGGAGTCCGGCTTTGATCGCGGGCGGCGGTGGCGCACCGCCGGGAGTCGCCTGCGGTTCCGTTGCGTTTTTCCCGCATCCGATGAGGGTCGTAGCGAGAGCGACCGTGCCGAGTACCAGTATGAGTCGAGCGTGGGACATGCGTAGCCTCCGATTGTTGTACCCGCCGACCTTGCCGAGCGGGGTGGACAGTGTCAAGCCGAAGCCGATAACGATTCCGCCTCCAGTCTTGCAAATATTCTTTGGTTCCGGCAGCGTGCGTGATTCACGATAGAAATATATCTTACGCAAGGAGTGACTGTGGCACAGAAGACAAAAAGACCTATTCGCGTTGGTGTTCTTGGCCTGGGACGCGCCGGCTGGGATATTCATGTCAGCGGCATACGGAACGACTCACGGTATGTGATCGTGGCTGTCACCGATGGCCTGCCCGAACGGCTTGAACAAGCGAGCTCAGAGTTGGGCTGTGAGACGTTCCGGAACCCGTCATCGCTGCTGGCTTCCGCGCGGACAGATCTCATCATCAATGCGATGCCGTCACAATTCCATGCGTCCTTGACGCGCGATGCGTTCAAGGCCGGGGCCCATGTCGTGGTTGAGAAGCCGATTGCACGCAACGTGCGCGAGGCCCAGGGCATGGTTCGCGCCGCAAGAGCCGCCGGACGCAAGTTGTTTCCGCACCATAACTATCGGTTTCAAACGATGGTCAAACATTTGCGCGAGACGATCGCCAGCGGGATTATCGGCGATGTCTTCGAGATTAAGATCAATATTGCGCAATTTGGCCGTCGCAACGACTGGCAGACGCTGAAGAAGAACAACGGCGGCCTGCTCAACAATCATGGAACACACTACATCGATTGGGTCATGCAGCTCATGGGCGCCCCGATTAAAGATGTCTTCAGCGATATGAAGCTCGTATCCGATTCGGGGAATGCGGAAGACCACGTGCGCTTGCTATTGCGGGCGCGCAATGGTTGTGTTGCCGACTTCCACCTTTCCACGGCGACGGCGCCGAAGACATCCATGCCGCTGTGCTTGATCCTTGGAACCTGCGGAACCCTCGAGTGTGCCGGCGGCGAGTCGACCATTCGCTACTTCGATCCGAAGCGTGTCAAGGAACTGCCGATCGATACGCGACCGCCCGAGGGACGTCGCTACGGAAACGACGATCGGCTGCCCTGGAAAGAGAAAACCGTGCCCGTCTCTTCGCGCGACAAAACCTCGTTCTACGACAACGTCTACAGTGTCTTACGCGAACGGGGCAAACAGGTCGTGACGCCGGAGAGCGTGATCGATGTGTTGCGTGTCATCGACCGTGCACGCGTTCCCGTAAAGAATTGGCGCCCGGCGTATGGCCGTAAGTCTTGATTGGGCGTGCCTTCGATGGGCGCAGAAGCGGGGTCCGACGACGTCCGGCGTCACGCGCAGGTGTCCGGCACGCCGCCCGGCGCAGAGGTTCCCGGCCGGCGATTTCGTCAGCCGATGACCTGGACGGCCGGCGCCGGGTCGTAGGTAATATCGACCGGCACGCCGTCGTTCAGAATCGAATGACGCGCGGCCTCGGTTACAAGTTCGTTGATTGAGCTGTTGGCCGGCGTCGCGATGAGGCCCTGCGCATCGATCGACTGGATCGCCGACCGGCGGTCGTCGAGCGCGCCGGCGGCCTCGACCTCGATCGCGCATTGTACGAGCGCTTCGACGGATTCGTAGCCGTATCCGACCGGTTTCAACCCGTTGCCGCTCCAGGGGACGAGCTTGAAATAGTCCGGGTTCACGTATCGAAACAGGGCGGCATCCTCCGGCGCCGAAACGTAACCGTGTTCCACGCCGCGGAACTGATCGTTGTGTTTGATGATCGCGCCCCGTGCCCCGTCGTCGCAGAACAGGGTGATTCCCTGGTCGTTGGTGCCCGCGCCGTCGTCAGGATAGCCGAGGCCGTCGATCACGTTGAGGATGCCACCGTTCTCGAAGACGACCCGGCCGGTCGCCCATAGATATCCTTCGTTGCCGTTGGGAAACTGCCCTTTCATTCCCAACACCGATACGTTGACGGGTCGCAGACCCGTCACGAAATAAACCTGGTCGACATAGTGACAGCCCACATAGGTGAATGCGTCCGTGTTCTCGCAGGTAAACCAGTTCTCGAAATTGCTGTTACGGTAGTACCAGGGCTCGATCATGCGCGCTTCGCCAACCCGGAATTCACCAAAGCGGCCTTCGCGATAGTCACGACGCGCAACCAGGGCCCGGCGGTCGAAGCGTTTGTGGTACTCGACGCCGACGAAAAGACCTTTCTCCAGCGCGAGATTCTCGATCGCCGTGGCCTCGGCGTGTTGCTGTACCAGCGGCTTCACGCTGATCACGTGTTGGTCGGCGTTCAGGGCCCGGTGGATCATATCGTTGTGCAGGGTATCCGGCGTGGCGATGAGCACAACACTGTGCGGTTCCATGTTCCCGAGCGCGGTTTCGTAAGCATTCGGATCGCCGGCATGGGGATCGTCCACGTCATTTGGAATGGATGTGAAGCCCTGGCCGGGAAAGGCGTCTTGCAGACTCGCGTTCGCGGCCAGGGCCTGCACGGTGGAGGCCGAGCGCGCACAGACCGTGATGTCTCCGACGCTTCCCAGTCGCTGCAGTTGGTACAGGGCCGGCAGCAATTGGTCGTGGCAGATCATGCCGCCGCCCACGAGCAGAACATCCATCGCTTTGGCGTTTGAAGGTGTACGCATGTTCATCAGACAGCCACGGTTCGCGAAGAGAGGATCTCGGTAAGCGTGTCTTTGATGCCCGCCGGGCCGAAGAGGCCGTCGTCGATCGCTTCGCGCGTGATGTTCAACGGTGGACAGAACTTCACGGCGCCGTATCCCTTGCCGACGGGCGCGAAGAAAAGGTTGCCGCGTAGAAAACAGCGCTCACAGAACGCGAACGCCGTCTCGGGATCCGGCGCGGCATCGTCCGTGTCGTCGACGAAGAGCATCGCCGTGACCAGGCCGGTGCCGTTGACGTTGACCCGGTCGCGGAATGGCGCGATCATATCCGTCAGCGCCGCGATCAAGTAGGCGCCCTGCGTGGCCGCGTTCTCGATCATGCCCTCTTCGATCAGGGCGTCCAGATTGGCGAGCGACGCGACGCAGGGCAGGGGACTGCCCGTATGCGTGCTGGTCATCTCGCCGGGACCGTAAAGATCCAAGAACGTTGCCCTGCCGATCGTTGCGGAGAGCGGCAGCGAGCTCGAAATCCCTTTCCCGCAGCAGACCATGTCGGGAATGACGTCGTAATGCTCGAATGCGAATAGTTTCCCGGTCCGTCCGAAGCCGGCCTGGACTTCATCAAATATGAGAGCGGCATCATGGGCTGTGCACCAGTCACGAAGGGCATGCGCATAGTCCACGGGCATCAGTTTTGCTTCGCGGCCCTGAAAGGTTTCGGCGATCACGCCGGCGACTTCGGCAGCCGGCACGTTACCGGCTTTAAGCGTCTCGACAAATAGATCGAAGTCCGTGCGCGGCACATCGGAACTGCCGGGGAACGGAACCTGAACGTAGTAAGGGTTCGGGTCGACCCATTCCGCGCCGCCGAGCACGCCGCCCGCGAGTTGGGCGCCGTAGGTTCGGCCATGAAAGCCACTGGCAAAGCTCACGATATACCTTTTCTTCGGGTCCTTGCGAATGCCGTGGGTACGCGCCAGTTTTAGCGCCACCTCCGTGGCCTCGGATCCGGTTGTCAGCAGGAAGACGCGATCGATCGGGTCCGGCGCAAGGTCGGCCAGGCGTTCGACAAGTTGGGCACGCGCCTCGTGGGCGAAGCAGTAGGCCATGATCGGCGCGGGCGAATCGAGGTAGTCACGCAGCGCCTGCTTGATGCGTGGATGGTTGTGACCCGCATTGCCGACCAGCACGCCGGAACTCCAGTCCAACCATTGATTGCCGTAGCCGTCCCGCACCTGGAAGCCCTCGGCATCCGCCCAGATCAAGGGTGCCTGACCGCGCATCGAACGGGCCTCGTGGGCCCGCAGTCGCTCGAGCATGGGCAGGGATTCGGGAACCGGGAGAGCTGTCTGGATTCGGCGGTACGGGGTCCCGATGCGTTCGGTCGGCTGGGGGTCCAGCGAGAATTCTTTTGCCGGCATGGACGGTTCCTTCGTAAACGGGTTCGGACGATAGTCCGTGATGGCCGGATGAATTGCAATTTTCAATTCCGGCCGATGGAGGCATGAGGTGTTGCGGCAAGGGAGCGCAGTCGCTACGATCAGTGGTCGTGAAAGCAATAATGGTTATGTTTGACTCGCTGAATCGTAACATGTTGCCGCCCTATGGGTGCGACTGGACGCATGCGCCGAATTTCAAGCGCCTGGCCGAGCGGACCGTCACCTTCGACCGTGCCTACATTTGTTCGATGCCGTGCATGCCCGCCCGTCGCGAACTGCACACCGGTCGTCCGAACTTTCTGCATCGAGGCTGGGGTCCGCTCGAGCCGTTCGATGATTCGATGCCGCGCCTGTTGAAGGAAAATGGTGTGCCGACGCATCTTTGTACCGATCATTATCACTACTTCGAGGACGGCGGGTGCACCTATCATACGAAGTACAGCACTTGGGAATTCTTTCGAGGCCAGGAGGGTGACCCCTGGATTGGCCAGGTTGCAGATCCCGATATTCCGGAATGCGTCGAGCCGCGTGGCGGAAATATCTGGCGGCAGGACTGGGTCAATCGCGCTTTCATGCGCGAAGAGAAGAACCAGCCTCAACCACGAACGTTCGGGGCCGGGATCGACTACATCCGGCGCAACCAGGACGAGGACAACTGGTTCCTCCAGATTGAGACATTTGACCCGCATGAGCCGTTCTTCACACAGCGCAAGTACAAGGATCGGTACGCCGAGCACTATGATGGTTACGGCGGAAAGCACTTCGATTGGCCCTCGTACCGCGAAGTGCAGGAGCAGCAGGCGGAGGTGGATCATTGTCGGCACGAGTACGCGTCGTTACTCAGCATGTGTGATGCGTATCTCGGCGAGGTGCTCGATATCATGGACGAGCTCGACTTGTGGAAGGACACGATGCTGATCGTGAATACGGATCACGGTTTCCTGCTCGGCGAACACGATGCCTGGGCCAAGTGCTGGCTCCCGTTCTATCAGGAGCTGGCGAACATTCCGTTTTTCGTATGGGATCCGCGTTCGGGCAAGCGTGATGAGCGGCGACAGAGTCTGGTTCAAACGATCGATATCGCGCCCACGTTGCTCGAATTCTTTGGGGTCGATGTGCCGCAGGACATGATCGGAAAACCGCTGCGCGATGTGATCGCGGATGACGCACCCGTCCGCGAGGCCGCAATCTTCGGTCAGTACGGTGCACAGGTGAGCGTCACAGACGGGCGATTCGTCTACATGCGTTCGGCGGCGACGGAGAAAAACGAGCCGTTGTATGAGTACACGCAGATGGCGACCACTATGACCGCTCCGTTCTCTCCGGAAAAACTGGGTAATATTGAACTTGCCGAACCGTACCCGTTCACCAAGGGCGCACGGACGATGAAGATCGCCGGTGGTTCATGGCGCAACGATTTTGGCCCCAGCCGCCTCTATGATGTGGAGGCCGATCCCACCCAGCAAGCGATGTTGGATGACGCCGCTGTCGAGGAGCGCATGGTGGCGCATCTCGTGCGCCTGA
The DNA here is from genome assembly GCA_913047795.1 of uncultured Verrucomicrobiota bacterium. Taxonomy (GTDB): domain Bacteria; phylum Verrucomicrobiota; class Kiritimatiellia; order CAJWTS01; family CAJWTS01; genus CAJWTS01. The sequence goes on from CAJWTS010000051.1 coordinate 14,365, forward strand.
TGAAGGAATGCGATGCGCCGGCCGAGCAGTACGAACGGCTCGGGTTGGACTCCGGGTAAGCTGCCGCCTGCCGGGGGTCTTGTTCGTGGGCGAGCCAATGGTTTTTCCTGAGAACGTTGCAATGAACACGCACTACATTCAGCACGTGCCGTTTGAGGGGCTCGGTTGCATTGCCGAATACTTCAAGTCGCACAGCCATGCCCTGTCGGCAACCCACATCTACCGCGGCGAGGCGCTGCCCGAATTGGAGACGATCGACTGGCTGGTGATTATGGGCGGACCCATGGGCGTGCATGACGAGATTTCGCATTCCTGGCTTAGGGACGAAAAACGCTACGTGGAATCAGCGATAGTCGCCGGGAAACGCGTGCTCGGAATCTGCCTCGGAGCACAAATTGTTGCCGACGTAATGGGGGCGCAGGTCTCACACAGTGAACATCGTGAGATCGGATGGTTTCCGATCGTCCGGAGTGACGACCTGGACGACACGATTCTCGCGCCGGTCATTCCGGCGGAGATCAACGCATTTCATTGGCACAGCGATACGTTCGACATTCCGTCCGGCGCGTACCCGGTTGCATCGAGTGAAGCCTGTAAGAACCAGGGCTTTATTGCGGACGATCGAGTCGTGGCCTTCCAGTTCCATCTCGAAGCGTCGCCGGAGCTGGCGGAGCACCTCGTTGAGAATCTCGCCGGTGATCTGGATGGCAGCCCATACGTGCAGGATGCGACGAAGATTCTGGCGGACGCATCCCGTTACCAACACATTAACGACGTCATGCTCGCGACGCTCGACGCGATGGCGGGGACGGCGGATGTTACGCGATGAGTGCGGGGATTGATAAGCCGACTGCCGATGCTTCACAGGTGGACACAGTCGAGTTGGATATCACGGATGTCGGCTACGGGGGCAAGGGCGTCGCGCGCCATGATGGCTGCGTCTATTTCGTACGTGGTGCCATGCTGGGCGAACGGATACGCGCCCGTGTCCGTCATCGACACAAGTCCTTTATCGATGCAGAACTGCTCGAGGTGCTGTCACCTTCTCCGGATCGCATCGAGCCCGCGTGCCCGCTTGCGGACGTCTGCCCCGGCTGCGCCTACCAGCATAGTACCTATGCGGCTGAGTTGCAGACCAAGCACATGCAGCTCGGAAGTTTGCTGGAACGCATTGGCAAGGTGTCTGCCGATTGTCTGCAGCCGCCGACGCCGTCCCCGGAGGAACTCGGATATCGGAACAAAATTACGCTGCATGCATCGGCCGACGGTGATCAAGCCGTCCTGGGCTACATCGGCGAAGACAACAAGTCAGTCTTCGACGTGCCGGCATGTCCGCTGGCCGGTCCGGAGATCAACGAGGCGCTGGCTCATCTGCGTGCCTCAGGCCGTCGCATGAAGGGCCTGGCGACGGGCGATACGATCACGCTGCGTCATACCCCGGCCGACGGGGTCCATGTCATGGAAGGCGGCAAGACGGGAAAACAGGATCGACTCATGGAGCAGACCCCAATCGGGGACCTGCGCGTGCCCGTGCGCGGCTTCTTTCAGGTCAACGTTCCCGTTGCCAACATGGTGCTTGAACGTGTCATGGCGTTACTCGCAGAAATCAACCCATCCCGCGTTGTCGACCTCTATTGTGGGTCCGGCGTCTTTACGCTGGCCGCATCGCACTGCGGCGTGGAGTGGTCGGTTGGTGTGGACACAAGTCATTCCGGGATTCGCGCGGCGCATCGCAATGCCGTGAAACTTGGCCTCGAGGGACTTGAGTTTATCAGCGGGCCTGTCGAGAACGCGCTTCACGAGGTGCTGCCGATCGAAGCAATGCCGACGACGACAGTCATTGTCGATCCACCGCGGCGGGGTCTGTCGAAACGTGTCATCGACGGATTGATCCAGGCAAAGCCGGCAAACATTCTCTATTTGTCTTGCGCGGCCGATACACTCGCGCGCGATATTGCCCGTTTCGCCGCAGCGGGGTATACTATCCGGCAGGCGCAGCTTTTCGACATGTTCCCGCGGACGGCCCTTTTTGAGACCCTGGCCTGGATGAGCCGTTGAGGAAGCGGGTTCAAGCCTGCGAAGCAATAGGGAAGCGCGTTTCCACGATTGGGGTAATTATATGGGCATTATGGATGCGAAACGGCTTGTGAAGGACTCGAGGGCCCGCGTCATCGCAGCCCTGGCGACTTGCCTGCTGATGGGCGGCGGTCTGAGCCCGGCCCGCGGCACGTCGATCGCGCAAGTCTGGAACGAGGAAAATCTAGCCGCGATCCGAATCGACACACCCCATCCGCCGGTCCACGCCCGAAATCTATTCCATACCTCCGTGGCCATGTGGGATGCCTGGGCGGCATATGATTCGGTCGCGGTCGGCTATACGCACAACGAGGAGGCGACGTGGACCAATACTCCGTTGGCCAGGCACGAGGCGATCAGCTATGCGGCCTACCGCGTGCTGGCCAGTCGTTATGCGCTCTCCGTTAACGCGACGCAGACGCTTCATGTAATTGCGCAGCGCATGACGGTTCTCGGTTACGACACGAATGTCACCACGACAGCGGGCGACTCGCCGGCAGCCGTGGGGAACCGGGCTGCCGCGGCCATCCTGTCCTTCGCAATCGATGATGGTTCGCTCGAGACGAACAATTATGAAGACGCGTCCTATGTGGCTACGAACGAACCTCTGATTCTCTTGAATAGCGGAACCACGCTGATCGACCCGAACCGCTGGCAGCCGCTGGCGTTTGACGTGTCGATCACGCAGAATGGGATCACGAATGCCGCTCTGATCCAGATTCATCTGGGATCGCAGTGGTACAAGGTGCGACCCTTTGCGCTCTCGCGGACCACGCCGAACGGTCCCTATCTGGATCCCGGTGCACCCCCCTACGTTCAGGGGGTCGGTGATGCTGCGTTTAGGAGCAACAATATTGAGGTGATCCGGTTGAGCAGTTTTCTTGATCCGGACGACGGTGCTGTCGTGGACACCTCGCCCGGAGGTCCCAGTAAGAACAATGAACTGGGCACGCACACCGGAACGGGGCATACGAACAACCCGGCTACCGGATTACCGTATGTCTCCAACATCGTGACGCGGGCGGACTTCGGACGCAGCGTCGCGGAATTCTGGGCTGACGGACCCGACTCCGAAACTCCTCCCGGACATTGGAATGCCCTCGCGAATGAAATGACCGAACACGCCGCATTCACGGGACGATTTGAAGGGGTAGGTGCCGAACTTGACGAGCTCGAATGGGATGTGAAGCTGTACTTCGCGATGAATGCCGCGATGCACGATGCGGCCACGGCCGCATGGACGGCTAAGCGGATTTACGACTACATTCGGCCAATCAGTACCATTCGATGGCTGGGGCAGAACGGGCAATCCACGGATGGCGGCGGGCCGTCGTACCACACGAACGGCATTCTCCTGGTCAGCAACCTCGTCGAAGTCGTGACTGTCGCGAGTTCCACGGCAGGTCAGCGCCACGAACATCTGTCGACCAACGTGGGGCAGATCGCGATCAACGCGTGGCCTGGCGAGCCTGCGGATCCGACCAATGACTACAGTGGCAAGGCGTGGATTCTCGCGGAGGACTGGCTTCCGTACCAGCGTGACACCTTTGTGACGCCGGCGTTTCCCGGGTACGTATCCGGACACAGCTGTTTCAGCCGCGCGGGCGCCGAGGTGCTGACCGCGATGACGGGGGATCCGTTCTTTCCCGGCGGGATAGCTTCGTACACGGTCGCACAGGGCTCGTTGGCTTTCGAGTACGGACCGAGTGACGATATCGATCTCCAGTGGGCAACCTACTACGACGCCGCGGACGAAGCCGGTATCTCGCGGCTGTACGGTGGGATTCATGTCGCCCCCGATGACGTGAAGGGACGCATCATGGGGTCTGTCGTGGGGTCGAACGCTTTTGCGCTCGCCAAGACCTACTTTGATGGATCGATTACGAACGGAGAATACGCCGCGCACCTGGATCTGACCGGCAGCGTGGTGTGTGTTTCCTGGGAGCAGGCACTCGGGCTATACTACTGCGTAGAAGTGTCCGAAGAGATTGATCTGGGATTCGTTCCGACAAACAACTTGCTGCAGGCTAAGAGCCTGGAGGGAAAGTTGGTCATGACGAATACAGCGGCACGCATGTTTTATCGCGTTGGTCGCGCAACAACGCCGTAGATTACCAGCGGCCGTCGCGCGCGGCGTTCGCAATGGGGCTGCTTGTTGATGGCGAGTGGAAGGATCAGTGGTATGGATACCGCATCGACGCAACTTCTCCAGCCCGTTCTCGGATTCGAATTGAACGACTCCACTCGATATCGGTGGTTTCGACCGCCTGCTTGACGGAAACGGCCCCGGGACTATAGTTCGTGGCAATCGCTCCGATGAAACTCGCCATTGTAACTCGACCGCTGACCGACGATAAGCTGCGCCTGGCCGCGCAGGTGGGCGTGACCGACATCGTCGCGGATTGTCCGGGACCTGATCCGGCGGCCTTTGACGCTCTGCACGCGACCATTGCGGACATCGGGCTGCGCCTCTCCGTTATCGAGAATTGCCTGCCATTGATCCGGCCCGTGCTGGGCCAACCGGGTCGGGATGACGATATCGAAGAGATCGCGAACGTCATTCGAAACATGGGCCGGCTCGAAATTCCCGTGCTCTGCTACAACTTCATGCCCAGCGGCGATTGGAATCGCACCTCCGTAACAACCCCGGAACGGGGGGGCGCATTGGTGTCCGCGTTTGATATCGACGAGATTGAAAAGGTGTCGTCGCTGCTCGCGGACGGGACGATCCGTGACAATGAGGCCGCCGAGACGGAGCGTGTGCCGGCGGAGAAACTGTGGGAGAACCTGGCCTACTTTCTCGAGCGCCTGTTGCCGGTCGCCGAAGCCGAGGGCGTCGCGCTTGCCATGCATCCGGATGATCCTCCCATGTCGTCGTTTCGAGGCTACGAACAGATCATGAACTCGCCGGACGCGTTCGATCGCATGCTGAGTCTGTCGCCCAGCCCGGCGAACGGTATCTGTTATTGCCAGGGCAGCTTTGCGTCGATGGGTGTGGACGTTGTTGCCAACATTCACCGTTTCGCGTCGGCGATCAAGTATGTGCACTTTCGTGACGTTCGCGGCAGTGTTCCGAAGTTCCAGGAGACGTTTCACGATAACGGTCCCACCAACATGGCGGCCTGTATTCGCGCGTATATTGAACGTGGCTTTGATGGCCCCATTCGGCCGGACCATGTGCCGGTGCTGCACGGCGAATCGACGGATTACGCGGGCTACACGATGCTGGGGCGGCTGCACGCGATCGGCTACATGCAGGGCCTGATCGAGACGGCTAGCTGATCCGGAAGGTCCGGATCTGAAACGGCTCGATCTCGAAGCGGAAACGGCCGTTTCGCACCGCCACCGATTCACGACCCTCTTCCACGAGATTGCATTCGCTGACACGCGCGATCTCGGCGGCGAAACGAATACGTACTGGCCCGCGGCTGCCGTGCGGTTCATAGATGCGCAGGATCGTGCCCTTGCCGTCTTCGGCAGGTTTCAGGGCTTCCAGCATCGCCGGGCCGTCGATGTCGACTATCGTGCGTGCGGCCGGCTCGCCGCCGCCCGGTTTCGATCGTGTTGCGATGTTCAATTCCATCGCTCGTCGCGCCGTTTCCGCGTCGGTCCAGTTGCCGGCATGCGGGTAGAGCGAATAGGTGAATTCGTGTTGGCCCTCGTCCGCCTTCGGGTCGGGCCATGTCGTTCCGCGCAGCAGCGTTAAGCGCAGCACATTTTCGTGCGTGTCGTGGCCGTATTTGCAGTCGTTCAACAGGCTGACGCCGTATCCGGCCTCGGAAAGATCGGCCCATCGTTGCGCGGCCACCTCGTACATCTCTTCGTCCCAGGACGTGTTGCGGTGTGTCGGCCGCTCCACCGCGCCGAAGGGCACCTCGTACGTGGCGCGCTTGGTGCGAATCGCGACCGGAAATGCAACCTTGAGCATGACCTGTTTTTCGTGCCAATCGGCATGTGTAACAAAGTCGATCCGAGGCGTATGTGCATAGACAATGATGTCTTGTTCAATGGTCGATTTCCGATGCTTGCGTGTCACACGAATGACGCCGCGGACGGGCCCTGATTCGATCACGTTAACCGTCGTTTTGCCCTCAAACGCGTAGCGACGCCGTTCGTACGTTGCATGAATGTTCCACGCGTCCTCGTGCTCCGGACCGTCCTGAAAGAGTTGTAGATCGTTACCGGTCTTCCCTTTCGCGATGACTTCACGCCGGTTCGCCTTGTCATAGATGGATTTGATTCCGCCATCCGCGGAAAGTCGAATGCGATACAGTGCCGTCTCGATACGATCGGTGGCGACCGACAGCTGAATCGGTTCTTCAGCGGCCTTGCGACTCAGGCCCAGCGTTCCGACGCCGGCTGCGGGCACATCCACGCCGTCAAAAACGATCACGGCTTTACCCTTTGTCCGCGACACCTGCTGCACCGGGTGGCGCATGCCGTCGGCGTCGATCAGAGACCGAATCCCCTGCGCGGGCGTCTCGGCCACCACGGCGTCGCGGCGGGTCCAACCGAGGGAGTTGAACACGGTCAGGGCGTTGTTGTTCGCCCTGGATGGGCCCAGGGCGCGCAGTGCTTTATCGGAGACGGCGGCTGCCGTCGTCTGTACGCCGGCGTGATCCCGCAACGCCTCGTCGTAGACCATGCCGATCGAGCTGCCTGGTAGAATATCGTGAAACTGGTGCAGGCAGGTTGTTTCCCATGCTGCCCGCAACGGGCGTGTGTCGACTTTGCTGCCTCCGAGTCGGGCCAGGGAGACAAAGACCTCCGCGTCGCGCAGTGCAAGTTCGCTGCGGCGATTGGCGCGCTTCATGCGGCCCTGTGTCGTGGATGTTCCGCGATGAGTTTCGAGATAGAGTTCGCCGTCCCAGACCGGCAGATCGGGGTTTGCCTTCTCGATATCCTCGAAAAAACGCGTGACCGTTCCGGTTCGCAGGTCGGGATTCCCGGGGAAATGTTTGCGGGCCAGATCCAATTGTTGCAGCACGGCGTCGTTTGGGCCGCCGCCGCCATCGCCGTAGCCATACGGGAAAAGCACTTCGGGGTACTCGCGCTTCTGCTGGTGCCATTCCCAGGCCTTGCTCATCTCATAGGGATTCGGCGTGCCGTTGTAGGCGCCCCAAGTTCGCGGAATATGGGCAAGAATCTCGGAACCGTCGAGGCCGCGCCAACGGAAGATGCTATGCGGGAAGAAATTGCGTGCCTGCCAATGCAGTTTGTAGGTGTAGAAATACTCGATGCCGCATCCGCGCAGGAGTTGGGGCAGGGAGGCGTTGTAGCCGAAGACATCCGGGAGCCAGCAGATGCGGGTGCGTGTGCCGAACTCGCGCTTGAAGAAGTCGAGGCCGTACAGTATTTGACGAATCAACGATTCGCCCGCGGTTACGTTGCAGTCCGCTTCAATCCACATGGCTCCGTCGGTACCCCAGCGGCCGGCTTTGACCCACTTCTTTATCTCGCGATAAGTATGCGGGTAATACTTCTTGGTATAGGCGTAAAGCTGCGGCTGGCTGCAGGAAAAATAGTAGTTGGGGTATTTTTCGAGCATGCGGCAGGCGGTTGAGAAGGTGCGACCGCATTTTCGAATGGTCTCGCGAATCGGCCACAACCAGGCTGTGTCGATATGGGCGTGTCCAATTCCGTAGAGGCGGCCCGATTCGGGGTCCGGCGCGATGGTGGCGAGCGACCGGTCGAAGATCCGTTGTGCCTTGCGGACCTCGTCGAGAAATGCCGTGCGCGGCAGGGTCAGGTCGATCGCGATCAGCGCGTCTTCGATGGTTCGTTCAAGAAGTTGCTTCCGGCGTTCGTCTGAGCAGATATTGACCGTATCCTGGGCGTACTGGACCGCAATGCAAAACTTTTCGATGTCGGGGTCGATGCGTATGATCGAGGCCCCGCTAAACTGACCGTGCAGGGATGCCTGCTCCGGGCGGCAAAAGAGTCCGGGTACCGACAGGCATTCCAGCGTGAGTTCCATCTCGCCCGTACGCGGGATGGCGATGTCCAGGTGGTATGCGTCGATGCCGGCATACGGTTTGCCGTCGATGAAGAGCTGACATTCGAGCCGGTCTATCCCGAACTGAAACGAGGCGCCGCGTGCCGTGGGTGGGACGCGTAAGCGCGTGCGAAAGAAGATGGTCTTGCCCGCGCCCGTGGTGACCGGAAGCGTGGCCTTGCGCCACGGGCCATCGAAGCGGTATTTCTCCGGGTCCTTGTGGTCACAGCTCCGCATCTGCCAGCCGTCGATGGTGGAGAGCGGCGTGACGGTCATCGAGCGCAGCGCCGCGAGCTTGTCGTTGATCAGTCGGATATCCATGGCGGTATGTCTCAGCGAGTGAGATGCGTTTCGGCTTCTTCGCCGGCTTCCTCAACGCTGAGGTGCGCGCGATCCAGTCGCCCGAACGCCTCGGTCGGAATCGTGCCGACAGGATTATGCTGGTATGTGTCGGCACCGCGGCACATGTACGTCTTGAAGTGCGGATTGACTGTTAGGTCACATTTGACGTCCGTTGGGGAGTAGCGTGCCGTCAGTGCGACCCGGCGTCGCGCGGACGTATTCGCGGGCGAACCGTGCACGATCTTGTCGTCGTGGATCGAGATCTGGCCGGCCTTGATGATCAGCGATTCTGCATCGGCCTCGCTGAATTGCCCGGTTTCGCATTCCAGGTGCAGAACCGAATCCGTCGCCGTTTCGGCCATGCGCGCGTGCTTGAGCAGGCCCGCCTTATGTGAGCCGGGAATCACCTGCATGGCGCCATTGTCCTCGTCGCTGTCCGTGCACGCGATCCAGACCGTAGCGGATTTGATTGGTTTAAGCGGCCAGTAATACGAGTCCTGGTGCCAGGCAACGGTCTCCGTTGTCAGCGGTTCCTTGATGAAGTAATTCGACGCCCAGAGATAGTAGTCGCCGAGCAGGTTTTCGATGCAATCCAGAATACGTTTGTCCATGCAGTAGTCATAGAGCCATCGACTCGTTTCATGCCACTCGCGGATCTCCTTCGTCGATTCCCCGGGATTCAGCAGGGCACAGAGCCGATCCAGGCCATCGTTGAGATCGGCAACCTCATCCGCGTTGAAGAGGTCGATCCCGGTCAGGTATCCCTGGTCCCGGAACTGCACAACCTGCGCTTCGGATAGTCCGGCCATCGTTAGCCTTCGAATTTTGGCGACGGGACGCCGCACACGTCCAACTCGACAACGAACATGCTGCCCGCGTGGGGTTGATCGGCAAGGTCGGCTTCAGATAATTCATACCGGGCCGTGGTAATGTAGAGCGTGCTGAGATTGGGACCGCCGAAGGCACAGGCGGTGACCTGCGAAGCCGGTACATCGATCTTGCGCAACTGTTTTCCCGTGCGCGGGTCGTAGCAAACCACGCCCCAGCCGCCCCAGTGGCCGACCCATATGTTGCCGTCGGCGTCGATGGCCATGCCGTCGGGCCATTCGTTTTCCTTCGGCACGTCCACGGCCGTGCGCCGGTTTGAGATCGCGCCGGTCGCGACGTCGTAGTCAAACGCGTCGACGCGAAAGGTCGGTGTGTCAATGTAGTACATCGTGCTCTTGTCTGCGGTCCAGACGATGCCGTTGGCGATCGTAAGCTCGTCGAGATGCTTGGTTACGGTCAAGTCGGTGTGCAAGCAGTAGAGGGATCCGGTCGGCATATCTTCGGTGAGCGGCATGGTTCCGCACCAGAAGCGTCCGGCGGGGTCACATTTGCCGTCGTTGAAGCGGTTCGGCGGATCCGTCTGCTCGACCTCCGCCAGGGGCTCCATCGCGCCGGTCTCCATGTCGACGCTGGCGAATTGTTGCTCGGTGGCTACCACGACGCCGCCCGATCGCCGACAAACAACGGTTCCGACCGATTGGCCCAAATCGTGTTCGCGATTCTCGCCGGTCGAGGGATTGAAAGCGTTTACCGTGTTCCCGTTGATGTTCACCCAGTAGAGCGTCTGCGTATCCGCGTCCCAGATGGGTCCTTCGCCGAGTACGGATTTAGAGTCGAGAGCGATGTCGAGATTGGATGACATTGTATACCTCCGCGTGAATTCCAATTTGAGGCGCTATCTTGCCGAGTCAATCGGGTAGGTGGCAACCTCGAAATGCGTGCTAAGGGTTCAGGCGTTCGATTACATAAGCGTGTAGCGAGGGCGTTGCCGCCACGCAGGATGTGCCTTTAACGGGATCGCCGCCGTCCCAGGTCGTGATCACCCCGCCGGCGCCTTCAATGACAGGTACCAGCGGCAATAGATCCCAGGCATTCATGACCGGATCCACCATGATGTCCGCGCTCCCGAGAGCCAGCATCAGGTAGCCGTAGCAATCGCCCCAGCCCCGAAAGGTCTTCACTTCCTCGAGTAGGGCATCGAATCCATCGGCGTTCTGGTGCTCGGCGATGTGCTTGATATCGGTGGTCAATAGCGTCGCGTCGTCGATCTCGACGTTATCGCGCACACGCGTTTCTCGCCCATTGATCGTGGTGATTGTGCCGTCGCCAATGCAAAGCTGGTTCAGGATCGGGTTGTGGATTGCGCCGACAATCGGCCGTCCTTCGTGTAGCAGGCCGATCAACGTGCCGAAGAGCGGACAGCCCTTGGCGAACGAGATGGTGCCGTCCACGGGGTCCAGGATCCAGACGAACTCGGCCGATTCGTTCTCGTTTCCGAACTCTTCGCCAATGATGCCGTGCTCGGGATAGCGACTCAAAATCAGCTCGCGCAGCGCACGCTCCGCCTCCCGATCGGCGGCGGTGACGATCGATTGGTCGGCCTTGGTGTCGATCTGCAGATCAACGTCGGCAAAGTAGGGGCGAATGATCTCGCCGCTTTTCGCGGTCAACTGGTGAATGAATCGTATGGTTTCGTCCGTTTGCATACCGGTGCCGATGCGCGCGCACCCGGCGGGCATCATTGGAGCGATTCTCACAGAGCGCGTGCGAGGGCGCAATGCGGAACTTTGCCATTGTCACGGAACCCCACAGGTCGCGTTGTTTGTTTGAGGCGCTTGACGTTTGATGGCCGAACGGTGCAAAGTTCGCCTGGCCAATGTCACAAGCCTTCCATATCGGCATCGTTGGTGCCTGCGGTCGTGGTGCCGGATTTGCGGCGGCCTGCGGGGCGGCGGGGGCGCGGATCCACGCCGTCTGTGATACGAACGAGGCCGGCCTGGAGAAGGCCTGCGCCGATCTCGGTGCCCAGGAATTCTACACGGACTACGCGGCTATGCTCGATCAATCGGCACTGGACGCCGTAATCATCGGCACGCCGATGCCGCTCCATGTTCCGCAATCGATGGCCGCGCTTGAGGCCGGCCTAAGTGTGTTGAGCGAGGTGCCTGCCGCCATATCGGTCGAGGAATGTCGCGCACTGACCCTGGCCGCAACGGCAAGCAGCGGCGTGTACATGATGGCGGAGAACTACACGTACATGGAGCCCTGCGTCATTGTACGAGAGATGGTGGCCCAGGGTCTGTTTGGGACGACCTATTACGCCGAGGGCGAATATCTGCATGAACTCAAGGGGCTGAACGAAATCACGAAATGGCGTCGGAAATGGCAGACCGGAATCAACGGCATCACCTATGGAACCCATAGCCTCGGCCCGATCCTGCAGTGGATGCCCGGTGACCGCGTGATCCGCGTTTGTTGTGCCGGTTCCGGCCACAACTACCGGGATCCGCGCGGAGATGCCTACGAGAATGAGGACTCCTGCGTCATGCTCTGCAAGATGGCGAGTGGTGGCCTGGCCAAGATCCGCGTCGATATGCTGTCCGATCGGCCGCACGCCATGCACAATCATGTGCTGCAGGGCACCGACGGCGCCTATGAGTCGGCCCACGGCGGTGCATCGGCGGACCGTGTCTGGCTCCGCGATCGCTGCGAGGATGCGAACGCCTGGCGTCCGCTAACGGACTTTGCCGATGAATTCCTGCCGGATTATTGGAAAAAGGGAAAGGAAGCGGCCCTGAAAACTGGCCACGGCGGTGGCGACTACTTCGAGGTGCTCGATTTTGTGAACGCTGCGCAGGGCGAACGCCCGGCACCGATCGGAATTCACGAGGCCATGGACATGACGCTGCCGGGCCTGGTATCCCAGCAATCAATTGCAGAGGACGGTGCGTGGTTAGCCGTGCCGAATTCGCGCGAATGGGTCGACTGAACGTTGGAACGCCGCCAGCGACGAATTGATCCATCTTGCGACTCGTCGGAAATGCCGAAAAGTTTCTTGCAATGCCGCTGACATCTACGTAAACCCTGCGCCATTGATCAACCGACACGTGTAAGTAGATCATCAGCAGCCCGAAGCTCCTCCAGAGATTCCCCCAGTCCTTCGCCGCAAACTCGCATGAATAAGTACGGTCTCGGAATCGTCGGTTGTGGAAGCATCAGCGACGCCTATTTCGGCGGCGCAGCCGATTACGAAATCATCGAAGTCGCTGCCTGTGCCGATATCGTTCCCGAGGCCGCTCAGGCTAAAGCGGAACAGCACGGCTGTCGTGCGGTGAGCGTAGACGAACTCCTTGAAGACCCCGCCGTTGATATCGTCGTCAACCTGACCATCCCACAGGTGCACGCCGAAATTGCGACGCGCGCGCTCGAGGCCGGAAAGCACACGCATTGTGAAAAACCGTTTGCCCTGAACGTTGATGACGGTCGCCGCGTGGTTGAACTCGGACGGGAGAAGAACCTGCGTGTCGGCTGCGCACCGGATACCTTTCTGGGCAGCGGGGGCCAGGCCTGTCGCAAGCTGCTGGATGACGGCGCCATAGGCGATGTCGTCGCCGGCACGGCCTTTATGATGTGTCATGGCCATGAGAGCTGGCATCCGAACCCCGGGTTCTACTATCTGTCCGGGGGCGGGCCGATGTTTGACATGGGACCGTATTACATTACGACCCTGATCAATATGCTCGGCCCCGCACGACGTGTCAGTGCATCGAGCAAACGCACGTTCGAGGAACGCGTCTGCACGTCCGAGGCCCGCAAGGGTGAGGTGCTACCTGTCGAGGTGACGACCCATCTTGCCGGTACGATCGATTTTGAATCCGGAGCGATGATCACGATGGTGATGAGCTTCGATATCTGGGCGCATCAGCACACCAACATCGAGCTGTATGGAACCGCCGGGAGCATGCAGGTACCCGATCCGAACGGGTTCGGCGGTGTCGTTTCCGTACACAAGTCCGGCGACCCGGAGGGTTGGACGGAGCAGGAATTGATGCACGGTTACGAGGGGTGCCGTTGCATGGGCGTCGCCGACATGGCCTACGCCATCGAATCGGGTCGTGCCCATCGTTGCAGCGGCGAATTGGCCCTGCACGCACTGGAGATCATGGCGGCCTTTGATCTGTCTTCCGAGTCCGGGCAGGCCGTTGAACTGCAGAACACCTGTGAGCGTCCGGCGGCCTTGCCGACCGGGCTGCAGGCAGGAACACTTG
>CAJWTS010000052.1 GCA_913047795.1 uncultured Verrucomicrobiota bacterium
ACGGTCTTGCCGAGGCCGGCGCCCATGATGGCGGCCGTAACCTTGAGCATCTCGCTCATCCCGGGGCCTCCCGTTGGACCTTCGTAGCGAATCACGGCGACGTGGCCAGCCTTGATTTGAGCATTTTCGATCGCCTTGAGGCAGTCCTCTTCGGAGTCGTATACCATGGCCGTTCCCACAAACACGGTTCCTTCTTTGCCTGTAATCTTGGCCACGGCACCTTCAGTGGCCAGATTGCCGTATAGAATCTGGAGGTGGCCCGTCTTCTTGATCGGATTGTCGACAGGAAAGATGACCTTCTGGCCGGCCTCGAGATCCGCAACCTTCTCAAGATTCTCGCCAAGCGTCTTGCCCGTGACCGTTATGCAGTTTCCGTCCAGATAACCCTCCCGTAAAAGCATCTTTTGTACGCCGGGAACACCGCCGATGCGGTGCAGGTCTTCCATGACATATTGCCCGCTCGGCGCGAGGTCGGCGAGGTAGGGCGTTCGATCACTGATGAGTTGAAAGTCATCGATGGCCAGGGGAACGTTCACGGAGCGGGCGATCGCGACCATGTGCAGCGCCGCATTGGTGGAGCCGCCGAGTGCAATGATGACGGTCAGGGCGTTTTCGAATGCCTCGCGGGTCATCACGTCGTGAGGCTTGATGTCTTTCTCCAGAAGAATTTTTATTGCCGCGCCGACGTCCGTGCATTCGCGATGCTTCTCCGTGCTTTCGGCGGGGTTCGAGGCGCTGTAGGGCAGGCTCATGCCAAGGGTTTCGATCGCGGAGGACATCGTGTTCGCCGTGTACATGCCGCCGCAGGCGCCGGCGCCGGGGCAGGCATGGCGGATCATCTGCTTCAGTTCGTCAATCGATGCTTTGCCTACGACATAGCGGCCGTAGGTCTCGAACGGGGTCACGATATTGATCGGTTTGCCGTCGTGGTGGCCGGGCTTGATGGTGCCACCATAAAGCATGATGCTGGGGCGGTTGACACGCCCCATCGCCATGACCGAGCCGGGCATGTTCTTGTCGCAACCAACCACCGAGATGTTCGCGTCGTAGTATTGCGCGCGCATGACGCTTTCGATGGAATCGGCGATCAGGTCACGCGACGGCAGCGAATAATTCATTCCGTCGGTGCCCATCGTGATGCCGTCGCTGACGCCAATCGTGTGGAAAACAAGCCCGACCAGTCCAGCTTCGCGTACGCTGGCCTTGACCTCGCCCGCCAAGGCGTTGAGGTGCATATTGCATGGGTTGCCGTCCCATCCGGTGCTGGCAATGCCGACCTGGGCCCGGTCCATGTCCGCCTCTGTGAGACCGATGCCGAAGAGCATGGCTTGCGATCCGACTTGGGACGGATCCTGGGTCAGTACGGAGCTGTATTTGTTAAGATCGGCTGCCATGCGCTTTTTGTTGGGAATTGACTACTTACATGGGCACCATGCCAGCGTCAACGGTAATTCTGTTTGGTGGTTGATGAACGATTCGAGGCGTCGATGGATATGGCAACGTGTGTGGCAATACGGTGAAGTGGACGTCGTTCGCCACCGTACTGTGCCGGGGCGATCGAGGGTCGATGGTCATCGGAGTTGTGTTTCTTCTGGTCCTCGGCTGGGGCGCGGATTCACGGGGTCAGGACGGTCTCAAACAAGCGCCCGGTATGCCGCACCTGGGATACGATGCCGATAAGAATCTGGATCTGACGACGGCGCCGGGCCACTCGACCAACAATCTCGACATGATTGAGCGCCTGCATGCGCGCGTCTCTCGCGATCTGCAGCGGAGCGTGGAGCGACTGGACGACTTCTTCGGCGACGAGCAGAGCGATATGGAGTCGACCGAGACCCGCGCTCGCGTACGGTTGGGACTCACGTTCTCTGAGCAGGGCAAGGTCTCCAGTCGCACGGATTTCAGGATCAAGTGGAGCCTTCCCAATGCGGAAAGGCGTCTGCGTTTGATATTGAACACAATGGGGGAGGATGTCAGCGACGAATTCGAGCGAATACAGGACATAACGGGCCTGCTTGACGAGGAGGACGACTCGGACATTGAAGCAGGCCTGCGTTATACGTTGCGTGAGACCGCGGACTTGAATTCCCAGTTCGGCATCGGGCTGCGCGTGCACGGCTCGGATGTTCGTCCGTTTATCAGGCATCGAATTCGAATGACGTTCGTTTCTGAGCCCTGGGTTACGCGATTTATGCAGAAGGTGCGTTGGTTGGACCCGGTTGGAATAGAGGAGACGATGAGATTAACCGTCGATCGGGCCATTGGGAAAACGCGTCTCGTCCGAACGGTGACCACGCTTCGTTGGGCCGACGACGATGATACGTGGCGGTTGCGACAGACACTGGAAGGGTATACGGCGATCGGATCCGATAGAATTCTTGCACTGGAGCTCGGCATCACGTTCCGGGAGGAGCCGGCCCGTCAAATTGAGCAGACGGACTTCACGATTCGCTATCGCTGCCGTACGTCCCGTGACTGGCTCCTGATCGAGGTGCGTCCGCGTGCGGAATTCCCGGAAGATCGGGACTATCGGCTGACGCCCAGTATCCTGTTTCTGACTGAAATTATTCTGGGAGATGCGCGAGCGGAACTCAGGCGCTGGTAAGTGTAATCTTTAGCTGTCAAGCGGCACGCGCTTGGGTATAGTCGATTCCGATTTACGAATGAACGCAATATCCAGCAGTCAGATATCCCGTGGCGGACGATTTATGTTGTCGGCTGCCTGCTTCGTTGTGATCGTCGCAGGAATGAAGGCTGCGGGTGCTATCCTGGTGCCGTTTCTGCTTTCGATTTTTATCGCATTGATCTTTAGTCCGGTCCTGTTCTGGATGCAGAGCAAGGGCGTGCGACAGGGAATATCGATTCTGATTATCCTTATCGCGATCATCCTCGTGGCAATTCTTCTCGGTCGTCTTGTTGGAGGGTCGATCAATGAGTTTTTGGGTGAGCAAAAGGGACTTCAGAGCAAGCTGGCGGAGAGGTCGGCACCTCTCATCGCATGGCTTGAATCAAAGGGCGTGGACGTTACAGATGAGAATATTAGCGAGTTGTTGAATCCGGGTAAGGCCATCCAGATGGCGCAGAATACACTCGTAGCCCTGCAGGGGATGATCAAGCTCGTGTTCCTGATCCTTTTGACCGTTGTCTTTGTCTTGCTGGAAGCATCGGGTTTCCCGCGCAAGTTGCAGGCGGCTTTCGGCGCAGAGGGGGATGAAGCACTCAGCGGATTCACGCAATTTGCGGCGAGCGTGAAGCGTTACCTTGCGATAAAGACCATTTTCAGTGCTTTGACCGGAATCCTGATCTGGCTGTGGTTGACGATACTGGGTGTGGACTTCGCGATGGTATGGGGCCTGCTCGCCTTCCTGCTGAACTACATTCCGAATATCGGATCGATCCTGGCTGCTGTGCCGGCCGTGCTCGTTGCGCTGGTTTTGACGGGTACCGGGGGTGCGCTGCTTACGGCGGCCGGATTTCTCGTGGTTAATCTGGTCCTCGGCAGCATCATCGAGCCGCGTTACATGGGTCGCGGCCTCGGGCTCTCGACTCTGGTGGTCTTTCTCTCCCTGGTCTTCTGGGGCTGGGTCCTGGGGCCGGTCGGCATGTTGTTGTCCGTGCCGTTGACAATGGTCTTGAAGATAGGAATGGCGAGCAGCGAGACGACACGATGGATTTCCATCTTGCTCGGGTCGGATACGTCCGGGAAGGCCCCGTCGCCTGTCGAGCCGTGATTCTCGCTCGCAGATCGGGTCTGATCCTCTGGCTGGTATTGGCCGCTATGGGCCCCCCATTGGTTCATGCGCAATTGCGGACAACTGAGGTGTCGCTCGAATCATCGAGCCTGTCCACTAACGGATCGTCATCGAACGGGGTCATCCAGGTTGGCGGCGATCCGCTTGCGTTCGACGTGGGCATCAAGAACCTGACACGCACGTCGCTACGCGTATGGAAACACGGCGACACCGGAGAGTTGATGGGCGTTTCCTTTGAAGTAACAGGGCCCGGAGGGCGTACGCAGAGCGTCAAGCGGCGCGTTCGACTCGAAAGGGGCAAGGCCAAGAAGGCCGATTACCTGGAGCCCGGCGAGCGCCGGGTCTACAGTGTCAGTGTATCCGATGACACCTGGGATCATGTCCCCGCTCCGACCGCCGATAAGCCGGGAACGCGCTCGGTCCGGGTTGTATTCAAGAACGGCGCGAGGAGGATCTATTCGGATCGATACGCGCTTGAGGTGAACAACTAGGTGGTCGTCCGCCTGTCGCTCCTTGCGGGCCTACTTGTCCGCTGCATCGGGGGCGTCGCGGGGGGGTGCGCTGACCGGCGCGTTGACGGCTGCGGCGTCCGCGGCCACTGCGGCCTCGTGGGCCTCGCGCTCGGCTTCCTTCTCGAAGTACTTCGTGATGCGCGTCTTGTACTGTTTGTAGATTTCTTCGACGGCGGTCGCCGCCGGCGGTCCGCCCGGCCGGTGTTCCGCGGCGTACCAGGCTTCCAATAGCAGGAGCAATTGCGGGTAGACGTCGGGGGCGAATTTTAATTTTCGCGGACCGCGCAGGTAAGTCGGCAGGATGGCGATTCCGGGTCGAGCCTTGGCTGTGTTCGCCGTGAGAAACAATCGGATCGGTGCCTCCGGTTTCGAGATGATGATCTCGTCGGGTGTCTTTTCGTGTAACGCGTAGGTGGCGCCGAATGCCGTTATGATGCGCGGATTTCCATACCAGGTGTAGTCGCTGCGCATCCACTTATCGTTGTAGAGCTGGTGACTGAAGCCGGGGATTACGAAGGACCCGTCCTTGCCCGAGAAGGCATACGAAGTGCCCAGCAGTTCGTCGGTCTGGTCTTGCATCCCGATGTAATTGCCCTTGTGCATCGTGCGATCCATGATGATCAGCACGTCGGGCAGCGGTTTGCGCGTGCCGAATTCGACGACCGTACCTTTGATGTCCGGCGTATCGAGTGTGCCGCGGTACGTGGCGCAACCGGTAACGCCCATGGCGGTGATCATGACGAAAAATATGCGGTAGCAATGGGCCTGAATGGGGAGCCTCATTGCTTCAATCCTGGAGGGACGGGTTGAGGTGCCGGAAACGCTCGTAGGCCTCGTTCCAGGGCCCGGTCTCCGTGGGGTCATATTCTCTAATCGGAAAGTTTTCGCGAAGTATCGGTTGCGCCGCGTCGATCGATGCAATGATCCCGAGACCCAGCGCCTGGATCACAATGTTTCCCACGGCTGTCGCTTCCTCAGGTCCCGTGATGACCTTGCGATTGGTTGCATTGGCAGTGAACGCGTTCAGCATTTCGTTGCGCGAGCCGCCGCCCACGATATGTACGACGCGCGTGGGTTTTCCTGAGATCTTCGAGATGCGATCAATGACGTATCGATACTTCAAGGCGAGGCTCTCGTAGACCAAGCGCAGGTAGGCACCCCGGTTCGTTGGAATCGGCTGATTCGTCCGACTGCAGAATGCATTGATCGCAGCCTGCATATTCTCCGGGTTGAAGAAAGATTCATCGTCGGGATCCACGAAGGAGCCGAAGGGTGTCGCGGCCTGCGTGGCCTCGTTCAGTTCATCCCATGAGGATTCGTGTCCGTCCTCGTTGCGCCAGATGCGCCGCAGTTCCTGGACAAGCCAGGTGCCCATGCAATTGCGCAGGAAACGTACATTGCCGATGCCCCCTTCGTTGGCGAGACCGAATGCGCCGGCTTCCTCACTTGTTATGGGCTCAGGGATTAACTGGCCCATGATCGACCAGGTCCCTGAGCTGATGATCATGGCTTCTTCGGGATCTTCGATCGGTGCGGCGGCAAAGGCGCTGGCGGTGTCGTGCGCGGCTGCAGCCAGGACCGGTGCGCGGTTCAGGCGCAGGTCCAATGCAAGGGGTTCGTGCAACTGTCCCAATGCGCTGCCGGGGGCTACGATGGCGGGCAGAATCGATATCGGAATCTGCAAGGCGTCGAGGACCTCCTGTGACCATTCTCCGCTGCGGGCGTCCATTAGCTGGGTTACGCTGGCCCAGGTGGAGTCCACCGCGCGTGATCCGCAGAGGTAGAAGTTGAACAGGGACGGGGTCGGAAGGAGGAACGTACCGTCGACGAGAAGATCGGGTCGCTGTCGCACGAGCCAGGTGAGCTGCGTGCTCAGGTTGTACGGCTGTTTGGAAATGCCCGTGATCTCGAACAGGCGTTGCGTTGGGATGAACGAGTCAATTTCATCCGTGACGCCGTCCAGCCGATGATCGCGGTAGGCGAAATAGCCGCCGAGCCGGTCGCCATTGCGGGTCATGAGTTGGTAGTCGGCACCCCAGGTGTCGATCGCGATGCCATCCAGCGTATCGCTAACCTCGCGACGGTAGTTGCGCAATCCCGTCAGGATGTTTTCGTAGAGCAGGGATTGATCCCAGGTCGTGCGATCAGTCAATGTCCCCGAGGCGTCGTTGACGTAGAACGTGGAAGCTTCATGTGCGAATCGATGGATCTCATCCATCCTGAAAGCGCCGTTTTCAAAAGTGCCGACAAAACACTTTCCACCAGATGCGCCGATATCCACGGCATAGACCCGCTGTACCTTCTGTTGGCCGGTCATCAGGCTCTGGATTTGCCGCCGGAGATATTCAGGACGGTGCCGTGCACATAGGCTGCGCGTTCAGAGGCGAGAAAGAGGGCCGCATCCGCGATCTCGGCCAGGCGTCCGGGGCGACCCATTGGAATGGAGACCGTAGCATAGCTTTCGCGCAGTTCCTCGATCGTCTGCCCGCGCGTATAGGCCAGCGCCCGTTCGTATTCCGCGTTGCGCAGGGCGGTGAGTTCAATGATGCCGGGCGCCATGCCGACCACGCGGATGCCATACTTGCCAAGTTCCTTGGCCCAGGAACGGGTCAGCGAATATAGCGCCGCCTTGGTCGCGGCGTATGCGCTTTGGCCTTCAGAGCCTTCGAGACCGGATTCGGATGCCATGTTGATGATGACGCCCTGGCGGCTGTCGCGAATCCATGTACGGGCCACGGACTGCGCGCAGAGAAACGGTCCTTTTTGGTTCACCGCGACCACCTTGTCCCACAGTTCAGCGGACAGCTCTTCCTGGCCGGCGGGATCGACCAGAAGGCGCGGCGCCGATATTCCGGCGTTGTTGATCAGTATGTCCACCTGTCCGAACCGTTCGATTACCGCGTCCGTCATGGCCGCAACACTCGTGGTATCCGCCACATCGACCTGTGCATACAAGTGCCGCTCCGCACCGCCCTCAAGCTCGGCGACTAAAGTCTTACCCGCTGCGTCACTGACATCGGCAACCACAACCTGGGCTCCCGCGGAAGCGAAGCGGATGCCGATTTCGCGTCCCAGTCCCGCGGCGCCACCTGTGACGATCGCAACCTTATCTTGAAGTTCCAACCAGTTGTTCATCTGCGACTCCTATCGGGGAAGGGGGCTCTCGAATCGGCCAGTTGATCGAAGGCTTTCTCGGGGCCGACTTCCAAGAGCGCCGTCGCGTCTTCTTCGGACAACGCGGGATGTGATCCGACGGCTTGAAAAAACGCGTTCTTCTCTCCGGCATTCTTGAACGTATTGTTCGCTGCTTCACTCACGTACGAAAAGTCAGCATACCGGAGTAGCAAGCCATGGCCGACCATAATCTGTGCACCGGCCAAAAAGCTGTCGGCGAACGGACGCAAGGCCTCGCCGTTAAGGTCATCTGCGAAAGGCAGGCCGGGCTTATTCATCTCGGTGCCGATGTTGATCGGCATCTGCATGGCGTCCGCCATTTTTACGATCTCCCCGAGGCGGGCGACTTTTTCGGTTCGGTCCGGTTCGGGCAGGTTCCAGTTGCGGTCTGGAATAATGTTGAGCGCAACGGCGCCCTTGCCGTGCAGCAATTCCATCATTGCCCGCGCATCCGACTCTCCGGCGGTCGTGCCGTCCAGCCAGGTGACGGTTGGAATAGCCCGGCAGGACTGAACCCAGTCGATGAAATCGTCGACGGCGGGGAAAGTTTCGGCTGTGGGTTGCGTATATCCAAGGCCGCCCTTCTTCGCAAGTCGTGCGCGGACCTTCTCGTCGAGCACTGGTGTCTGCATGATGGCCTCTATTTCCTGCGCGGAGAGATCCAATTGAGCGCTCCAGAACGCCCGGGCTTCAGGTTCATTGAGTTGACGCAGTGCCTGCTCGATGTAGGCGCGAACGATGTGTCTTTCGGTCGCCACGCCTGCCGGAGTGAGGGGCAGTACGTCGGTGTCATAGTCGATTGCGATCGTGGGGAGTTGCGTGTTGATGCGCGCGACGAGCTCGATGTTTCGTTCGCGGGCCTTGGCGCGAAAGCTCTGCAGGCCACGACCGGAGGATGATTCCGGTTCCGGTACGCCGGCGAAACCGCAGCCCATGATGTAGGTTACGCCCGGTTCCCCAGGCGAGTTGATCTCGACATCCGCATATTCGTTTAAAAAAGCGCGTGTTTCGAGGTTCACGGTGGTGCGCAAGCCCACGATCAATCCGGCCTTGTGGAATTCATCTAGCCCATCCAAAACGTCAAAATCGCAGAGGCCGGCCGCATGCAGGCCGTTTGCGACAGCCTCGTGTGCGATGCGGGAAGGCGAGTAGCCGAAGGCGTTATACGAGAAGAACGAATGCATATGCATGTTGACGTTCGTTCCCGTCGATTTTCCGGCACTTGTGGCCGCTACCGATCGTCGCAGGGCGGCTTCGCGTTCCTGCGCGGAGAAGGAGTTCAGTGCTTCGAGTTCGCTCATCGGTTCATCATAGGACCCGCGCGAAAAGATTCAAGTCAGGGGTGGGTGGAGCAGGAAGAAGCCGGGCGACCTGGTCCAGTTGCTCCTGTCTGTGGTTCGCTGGCCGACGACGGGACTTGTGATCCCTTGCCGCAAACCCTTAACCGGGTGAGCATGGAGTACGTCTTCAGTAAGCAAGCAGGTGAGGCGCTCGGCGCCTATGGTGAAGGGGCAGGTTTGCGCGGTAGAGATGGATTCATTGGCCGGAAAGAGGTTGCGGGTTTACCCTCGGGCAAATCGCTTTAATCATACTTGATCCTGTCGGCCTGGGTCTGGTAGGTTTCGGCGCATGAAAACGCTTCTTTCGACCATGTTATTTATCGGTGGCCTGGCGCTGGGTTTCGTAACGCTCTTTGTGGGTGCCATGCAGGGCGTCTGGCCCTTCGGTGAAGAGCGTAGCGCGGGACCGATCCTGTTTGCAGTGGCCGTCTCGCTCGCCGTTGTCTATCTCGCCGTTGTGGGATGCCTGCGAAAGGGCAAGGCCAGGACAGTCGAGAACATGGGATGGCTGCTGGTTATGATTGTTTCCGCGCTTGCAGTGGTCACGGGCATGGGGACGCTGAAACTTGTCGAGCCGAACATCTTTATCGGTCGCTCCCAGTTCATCATCGGAAGCGTGATCGGCATATTGGCCCTATTGCAGGTTGTCTTTAGCGGCAAGGGTGACGCAGCGGCCAACCATTGATTTCCTGAAGGCCTTGGTGTTGTGCGAAGCCATGGTTCGCGCGCTCACGCCAGGCGCGCCCCCATTGAGCGGGACGACGCGGTCGAACACGGTTAATGAAAATCGCGATACTTACGGCGGGTACGGGGGGGTCGTTTTGCGGCACCTGCTTGCGGGACCAGTCTCTCGCGAGGAATTTACGTGCTTTAGGCCATGATGCTGTTGTCGTGCCGATGTATCTGCCGCTGCAGGGCGAGACGGACGAGCAGGCGGAGACGGAGCTTTTTTTTGGCGGCATCAACTCCTATCTCCAGATGAAGAGTTCGTTGTTCAGGCACACACCGCGCTTCATCGATAAGATTTTCGATTCTGAGGGCCTACTCAAGAAGGCGGCGCGCCACGCGCATATGACATCGGCCGCGGATCTCGGTGAGATGACCCGCGCGATGATAAAGGGGGAGCACGGCCCGCAGCAGAAGGAACACGAGCGCCTCGGGGAATTTTTGAGCGAGACACTAAGGCCCGACGTGGTGTTTCTGTCGAACGCCCTGCTCTGCGGCTGCGCGCCCACGGTCCGACGCGCGACCGGCGCACCGGTTGTCTGCGTGCTAAACGGCGAGGACAAGTTTCTTGACGGACTTCCGCTGCCCTATCGAGATGAATCCTGGGCGCTGCTTCGTGAATTAGTTGATGACCTGGATATGTTCGTGGGTGTCAGCCGCTACTATGCCGATGTGATGAACAAGCGGCTGGAAATACCGGCGGAGAAATCCGTTGTGATCCATAACGGTATCGATATATCCGGCTATGAAAATTTCGAGCAGCATGAACGGGCACCGACGGTTGGCTTCCTGAGTCAGCTCATCGCGGCGAAAGGGGTGGAGACGTTGATTGATGCGTTTGTCGAAATGAAACGCTCCGATACTGTTCCCGGCCTGCGGTTGAGCATCGCCGGCTCGACGGTTCCCGATGAAACGGAATTCCTCGAAGCGATGGAGATAAAGATTTCCCGCTCGGGATTCCGCAAGGATGTCGAACTGCGCAAAGATATCAGTCGTGACGAGAAGATTCGATTCATGCACTCGATCGACGTCCTCTGTGTGCCGGCGACCTATGGCGAGTCGTTCGGCCTGTACGTCATTGAGGCCATGGCCGCGGGTACGCCGGTGCTGTTGCCTCGCGCCGGTGCGTTTCCGGAACTGGTCGAAGCCACGGGTGGCGGAGTGATCTATGATCACGAAGATGGCGGAGCACTCGCGCGCGAACTGAGGACGCTTTTGAATGATACAGAACGGCGCAGGGCGTTGGGTAAAAAAGCCAAGCAGTCCGTTGCCGAGTCCTTTACGGCAGAGGTAATGGCCAAGGCGTATGCCTCGCTTTTCGAAGATCTTGCGCTAGCGACTTAGGCCCTGGCATGCCTGGAGGCCCGTCGGAGGGAGAGTGGTGCATTTGCCCGCTCGACCACGTAGGCCTCCTCTGAACTTGCACAGCACACGTGGGCTGTCTAAAGTCCATCACAAACCCTAATCCGATTGGAGGAAACAGATGAATACCCGAATGTTCCGAACCGTGCTCGCCGCCGTCGTGAGTCTCGTCTTATGCCAGGCCCCGGCGATGGGAATTAAGAATCCCTTCAAGAAGGAAGAGCCTAAGGCTATCGAGAAAACCGAGAAGGCGGGTGCCGGTAACCTGAGGTATTCGGTTTCTGTTGCCAATGCCGATCGAGCCTATGTTTGGGGCGCGTACAATGTCGCCGAGGCGTTCCAGGTGATGCTGACGGATGCCCTGCAGACGTCGGGGCATTTTATTGTTCTGGGTGACTCGCAAATGCGGGGCGAAGCGATGAAGGAGCAGGATCTTGTGGCCTCGGGCCGTACGGCGAAGGGCAAGAAGGCCCCGAAGATAGGCCGCCTCACGCCTGCCCAGTTGCTCGTTAAGGGTGCGGTCACGCATGTCCAGAACGACACGAGCGGCAAGAAGGGGGGGTTCAATATCAAGGGGATCTCGATTGGCGGTTCTCGCGGTCAGGCGGAGATCAATATCACGATGTACATCATGGACTCGGAGACGGGACAAGTGAAAGCCAGCCAGAAGATCGTCGGCGTCTCGGGCAAGAAGGGCTTCTCGTTCGGTTACCATGGATCGAAGCTGGGGGGATTGACCGGTGATCTGGCGGGCTTCCGCGAGGACAATGTCGGCAAGGCGGCTGAGCATGCTGTTGCGCAAGCGGTCGAGTTTCTCGTCGCGCAGCTGGAGGGGATTCCATGGGAAGGATCGATCCTGCTCGTCAAGGGCGCCAAGATTATAATTAATCGCGGATCCCGTGAGGGTGTGGCGGTCGGCGACCGTTTTGTGGTCGGCACCATCGAGGAACTTGTTGATGAGGATACGGGCGAGGTGCTGGATGTCGAGATGACGGAGGTCGGACGTCTCCAGGTCACGAAGGTCGTCGAGAAGATCGCGTACTGCAAGTCGCTTTCCGGCGGGGACGACCTGGCAAAGGGCATGACGATTCACCCGGCCGATGGCCAGTAGTCAGCTCAACGGAGACACGCGGTTGCGGCCCAGGCGCTTGGCGCGATAAAGGGCCTTGTCTGCCTGTTGCAGGACTTCGAATGCGCCGAGCGTTTTGTCGGAGGGCTCGGCAACGCCAACGCTGATTGTAATCGGCACCTGCTTCATTGTGCTGCGGTAGCGCGACGGCTCTTTGGGCTTGCTACGCGGTCGTGCCGCACTCCGTAAGTAGAACGACGTGTTGGCAATCTCCTCCCGGACGGTATCCATTTGACGCGCGAGCTCTTTGCGTCGCACGCCCGGAGCGACGACGGCGAACTCTTCGCCACCGTAACGATAGGCCCTTCCAAACGCGATCCCACCCAGCCGCGAAGCGACCATGCGCAGGATCTGATCACCTGCATCATGCCCGTGCCTGTCGTTGACTTGTTTGAAGTGGTCGAGGTCCACCATGGCGATGCTAAATACATCGTCCAGCCGGTCGAGGTGGTGCTGCATCGAGCGTCGGCCCGGGAGTTGGGTCAGCTCGTCCAAAAACGCACTGCGCCAAAGACGGGCGACGATCGCGTAGATAAGAAAGACGCCGCTACTCGAGGCGAACAGGTAAAGGAATGGCAGCGATGCGGCGTCCCCGGACCGCGGGCCCGCGAAATTGAGTCCGGCCACAAATGCCCAGAGTGCCGTGGCGGTCGCGACACCCGGCCCAATGTCCTTCCAGTGCCGCCAGGCCAGAAAGGCGGTCGCGAAGATGAGCAACAGGTAACCGGGCTCCGGAATCGTAAGCCAGGTCGGCGGCCGCGAGAAGATGATGGTGATGGAATAAAGTCCCGCGAGCACGTGCGCGCCATGGAAGACGCCGACATAGAGCAAGATCAGTTGCAGGACGACGATACAGAGCGATTGAATTCCGTATCGGCTGATGACGCCGCGTTCCCTGATCATCGAGAATCCGATGAAGTTGAGGGGCAGCGCAATGCAACTGAGAAGCACGGCTGCCTGAGCCGGTTCCAGAGCCTCAACAGCGAATGCGCCCGCGGTCAGGGCCGTGCAGCCTGCCAGCAGGAGGGCGACGAACGCGATCGGGCTCTGCCGGAAGATGACGGCCAATAGAAAGGCGATCCCATACAGGAGGTAGGGAGTGAAGGATAGCCCCGGATGGTGGAGCCATTGGGTGAGGGAATGGGGCTGGGTGACACGCCAGACAATCAATCCGCCGAGCATGCACGCGGGCGCGAGAAGAGCGATCAGGCGCGACATCGGGCGCTACTTCTCGAGGAACTCCTTCAGGTCCTTGTCGCGCGTTGCCGTAGCCTTCAGGACCGCATCGCGGGCCTTCTTGCCGTGCTGTACGGCCGTGTAGCCGGTTGCACCCTCAATAACATCGCGGGCCACCGATGGTGTCTCGGGCTTGGGCACCGGGGCTGCCGCACGCCGATCCTTGCCCGATTTGCCGCAACCGCTGACCATGATGGCGAGGCAGGTTGTGATGAGTAATATTCTAAAGGTCATAGTTGCTCCTGCGTTCGGGTGAAAGTATAGCGCATAACGTAGCGGACGCAAACGGTCAAGAGACGGTGTGGTGCGCCAGTCTGTCGTGCCGTACGAATCAACGGTGCTATTTCGAAGGATCGTGGATGAAGCATCGACATCGTCCGCCTGCGACCGGGTAGAAATCGGGTTCTTCGGAGTTGCAGCGGCGCATCAATTGCGGGCAGCGCGTATGGAAGCGGCAGCCGGGTGGCGGGTCCATAGGGGAGGGAACCTCGCCGAGGAGCTCATCGAGCTGTTGCCGTTCCGGGTCGAGACCGGGCGCGGCCCTGATCAGGGCCTGGGTATAGGGATGCTTCGGATTGCTGAAAATCTCGTCCGTGGTTCCCTCGTCAACGATTTGACCCAGGTACATGACGGCGACCTGGTCGGCAAGGTATTCGACAACCGAAAGGTCGTGCGTGATGAACAGATAGGTGAGGCCCATCTCAGTTTGCAGTCCTTTGAGCAGATTCAAGATCGAGGCCTGAACCGACACGTCCAGTGCGGATGTCGCTTCGTCGCAGATGATGAACTCGGGCTCGACTGCAAGTGCGCGGGCGATACAGATGCGTTGCCGCTGCCCGCCGGAGAATTCATGCGGATAGCGGTGCATGACGTCCTTGCTCAGTTCGACGCGATTCAATATATCGACGACACGCGCGTCAATCTGGGCGTTGGTTTGGGCGAGCTTGAAGCTGCGGATGCCCTCCGCAATGATATCGCGGACGAGCATCCGTGGGTCCAGCGAATTCGCGGGGTCCTGGAAAACGATCTGAATGCGCTGCCGGTAGGGCGCAAGCTCTTTGGAGTCCATTTCGAGCAGGTCCCTGTCCTGAAAGATGATCTGACCTTCGTGTGGCGCAACGAGGCGCACGATGCTCTTGCCGACCGTGGTCTTGCCGCAACCGGATTCGCCGACAAGTGCGAGGGTCTGGCCCTTATTGATCGTGAACGAGACGTCATCGACTGCTCGAACGTGGGCATGCACACGCTGCAGTAGTCCTTTTCGGACAGGAAACCAGGTGCGTAGGTTGCGGACGTCGATCAGGCTCATGCGCGACCCTCGGTGTGTAGCAGGCAGGCGGCCTCGTGTTCCGTGCCAATCGTGACCAGTTGTGGATCGGAGGTCCGGCAGGTATCAAAGCAGGAAGGGCAGCGATCCGCGAAGCGACAATGATCCGGAAAACGGGTTGCGGGTGGCACGCGTCCCGGAATCTCCTCGAGCGGTCTGCCACGTGCGCCCTCGGCGGGTATGGCTTTGAGCAGGAGCTTCGTATAGGGGTGTTGCGGGTTCGCGAAAAGTTCACGGCGTGTGGATTTTTCGACGATACGTCCGGCATACATAACCATGATGCGGTCCGCGACGTGATTCACGACGCGCAGGTTGTGCGTGATCATGAGCACGGCCATTCCGCGCTCTTCCTGGATGCGCTTGATTAGCTTCAGGATCTGGGCCTGAATGGTGACATCGAGGGCCGTTGTTGGTTCGTCGGCAATCAAGAGATCGGGCGCGCAAGCCAGTGCCATCGCGATCATGACCCGCTGCTTCATGCCGCCGGAGAGTTCGTGCGGGAAGGCATGGTAGCGCGCCGGCGGATTGGGAATGCCGACCTCCTCGAAGAGGCGCAGCGTCTCCGTATGCGCGGCGGCCTTGGAGAGTTCCTTGTGTGTGCGCAGCGTCTCGCTCACCTGCGATCCGGCCGTGTAGACCGGATTCAGACTGGTGCCCGGTTCCTGGAAGATGATGGACACGCTGTCGCCTCGTAGTTTGCGTCGCTGGTCGACCGACATGTGGAGGATGTCTTTACCGTTAAACAGGATCTCGCCACTGGGGTGCGTCGTATTGCGTGGCAGCAACTGCATGACCGAGAACGCCGTAACCGATTTGCCGCAGCCTGATTCACCCACGAGTGCCACGGTTTCACCGCGATGGATGTCAAACGAGACGCCGTCCACGGCGCGTGCCACTTCACCGGCGGACAGTCGGAAATGGGTGCGCAGGTCTCTGACGGAGAGCAGGGGTTGCGTGCCGGGCTCAATCATGAACGGTGACCCTCGGGTCGAGCACGTCGCGAACGGCATCCCCGACGACGTTGACGCACAGCACCAGCACAAATAACGCGCTGGATGCAAAGACGAGATTCCACCAAATGACCGGCTCGCGCGCCAGTTCTCCGCGGGCGTGGTCGATCATTGCGCCCCAGCTATGCTCAAGCCCGATGCCGATATACGAAAGCACGCTCTCCGTCAGGACGAGACCGGTGAAGGCGAGAATCGCAGTGATGACGACAATATGCATCAGGTTGGGCAGGATGTGGCGCATGATGATTCGCCCCGGGGGTACGCCGAGGCAGGTCGCCGCCTGTACGTACTCGAGTTCGCGCAGTTTAAGCGTCTCGCCGCGTACGAGGCGGCAGAGCCCGATCC
This sequence comes from uncultured Verrucomicrobiota bacterium, assembly GCA_913047795.1. GTDB lineage: Bacteria > Verrucomicrobiota > Kiritimatiellia > CAJWTS01 > CAJWTS01 > CAJWTS01. The sequence goes on from CAJWTS010000052.1 coordinate 15,914, forward strand.
AGCCCGTGACTCCCAGTCCCACGCTGATTTGCAGCAGGCCCTGTCCGAGTACCGTGATCAATGCAATCATAAGCAGTAGGCCGGGTATCGATGCGAGCGTGGTATAGAGGTATACGACCAGGTCATCGGTTCGTCCGCCAAAAAAACCTGCGGTGATGCCAAACAGCAGGGCCAGGGGAATCGCCACGATCAGGGGCAATGTCCCTATCACGACCGCTGGTTTGCAGCCCTTCAAAATCTTGAAGAGCGTATCGTGTCCGGTCTGGCTTGTGCCCATGAGATGGCGATAGGTCAATTGGATATCGGTATCCACAAACTCGTGGTCCGCCAGAGGAGCCGAATACGACCGTTCGCGATACTCGTACTCGGGCACACCCGCGAAACATGCGAACGTGCGATCGAGTAGGCTGCGCGACTCGCGTGCATCGAGCGAGACGCCCTCGGCACCGGCGGCCATCGCATCTTTCCATGCGATGGCATCCATCCACGCGGTCGCAAAGAAGAGAAGGGCGATGATCAGGGCCATGATCGCGAGAGGTCGGCGGAAAAACCCGCGCAGGCGGACGCCCCAGAATGGATGGCGAAAGATGTGGACCAATGCCGTGACGGTCAGCACCAAAATGCCGATAGCAACGTTGCGCTCGGTGATGTGATTGATGTTTTTGAAGGCGAGTAGCATGACGCTCTATTGGAGGCGGATGCGCGGATCAACAAGGGTATAGCTGATGTCGGTCAGCAGGTTGGCAGCGATATAGAGTAGAGAACTGATGTAGACCATCGCCGAGATCGTGCGGAAATCGTTGTTCAGAATGGCCTCAACCGTCAGCCGACCGAGGCCGGGAATACCAAAAAAGGATTCAAGCAGCAGGGACCCCGTAAACAGGAAGGGAATGGCCATCACGAGGCGTGTCAGGATTGGGATCATGGCATTCTTAAGTAGATGCCGGAAAAGAATGGCCGCGTCGCCGAGCCCCTTTGCCCGCGCCGTACGGATGTAGTCGCTGCCAATCTCGTTGACCATGATGGTCCGGTAAAAGCGCACGCTCTCGCCGAGCCCGGCGATTGTACCCACGATGAACGGCAGGGTCAGGAAATGGATCATGTGCTGGCTCGACCATCCGGAAATGGGATACCAGCGCAGAACTTTGCCCAGATAATATTGACCACCGATGATGTAGACGAAGTATACGATGCTCATCCCGACGACACATAGAATCAGCGCAAAGCGATCGATATACGTTCCGCGAAAGAGTGCAACAAACAGGGATATCGAGATGGCCGCGACCAAGCTGGCGATGAATACCGGAACCATCAGGGCCAGGCTGGGTCCCATGCCGTCGTGGATTTTCTCGACAATCGATATGTCGTCGAGATCAGAGCGCCCAAAGTTGAAGCTAAGCATGGACCGGTAGAACTGGCACAACCGGGTCTCGGTGATGCGTTGCCAGCCGCTACAGGAGTCGTTGTAAAACTTGGGAAGGTTGTATCCATGATCTTGAATCCACTGCTCGATCTGTTCAGCGCGCGCTTTCTCGCCGAGGGCCTTAACGGCGATGTGTTCCGGTTTGGCGATCCAGAAGAACAGGGAGAAAAGAATAAAGAGCACGCCGAGCACGGTCGGTATGCCCATCAGGAGTCGACGGATAATATAGATCGTCACGCGAGTCTTATCTCCGTTCCCGTCGCACCATAACGATTCCCGGCACGGTAAATGCGAGGAGCCCCAGGGCCAGGGCAACCGCTGGCCAGTGGATGGGCTGATTCCATTCGTGACGGCGTTCGGCACGGGTCTCGCTGTCGATGCTGTAGAAGCGCATGTACGATCCGGTGATGGGATGGGGTTTCACGTACCGCATCCAATCGTGATAGAGCAGGTAATCCACCGAGTGCATAATGGGGATCCAGGGGCAATCTTCCTGGAGGGTATCACGCAGGACGCGGATGATCTCGAGGCGCGACATGGTGACCGTGCGTTTCTCGCCGGTCACCTGGTCGGTTTCTTCCCAGGTGGTTGACTCCTCGTTCTTCAGCGTTTCCATACGCTTGAAGTAGCGGTCGTAGCGTGCGTTCTCGTACCGGGCATGATTCGGGTTGTGATCACCGTGCTTCGATGAATTCGGGCCATAGAGCAGGAAGAGGAAATTCTCGGGATCCGGATAATCCGCGATCCATCCCCAACTAAAGATCTGGTAACGGCCGGAATGCATCTTCTCCTGGAACTTGTTGTAGTCCGTGGCCGCTAGTTCAACGTTTATACCTATTTTTTTCCATGCATCGATGTAGAAGTTGTAGATGGCCCGTGCCCGCGTCGACGTGTTCCCCGCGTCGTACGTCAGGTGCAGGGGCTCACCGGTGGAGGGGTCGATGCCGTTTGGATAGCCGGCTTCGCGCAAAAGTTCCTCGGCCCGCGGGATGTCGTGCTGGGCGTAGGGGTTCTGGTAGTCCTGCTCGTAGCCGAATAGACCAGGCGGCAGGGGACTTTGGGCAGGCACGCCGAGGCTGTTGTCGAAGATGCGGATATATTCGCGCATGTCGACTGCGAGCGAGAGGGCCTGTCTCAGTTTGCGGCGTCGTGCCAATTCCGCTGCGCGGTTCGATTCAAGTTTCGCGTCCGAAAATGTCGTAGGGGCTCCGATTTCGTCATCGTCCATATTGAATCCGACATAGAAAACGTCGAGCCCGACATCCTTCACCAGTCGGATGCCGTGGGCGGCCATTTCGGATGTGAGATTGTCGTTTTCGATGACACGGTCGAAACTTTCATGGGGGATGGCTGCAGCATCGTAGTAGCCTTGCAGGAACTTGTTGAACCGGGGCATGGCTTCCTTCTCGCGGTACCATTCGATGCGATCGATTGAAGGAACCGGTTTGCCTGCGCGCTCGACGGTCCAGATGCCCGCGTCGCGATCCAGAGCTGTGCCCGGCTCCGACGGGAAGAAGGCGGCCGGTGCACGACGCTCCGGATGCCGTGTTCCCCACCAGTCCTCGTTGCGGACGAGAACAATGCGGGATTCGCGGTTGTAGGTCTCCCATTCGAAGCGATACGGACCCGTTCCGACGGGGCGCTGGTCGAAATCGTCGCGCTTCCTCTTCTCGCCGACATGCTCCTCGCCGTCGTAGTACGCGACCGCTTCCCAGGGGATTGCAGAGACGAAGCGCATGGCCAGCCAGTACATGATTTGCGGATACTGGTGATCCATAACGACTTCGAAGGAGTACTTGCCTGTGATGCGAATGCCGGCCAGGTCGCCGGCATCGGCATAGAGCTGACGGGGGTCGATGCTTCTTGAAGGATTGCCAATGCTGCCCTTCATTAGTTCCGTGCGCCGTGCCGTCAGCCGGGTGCGAAACTCTCGAAAGCCAAGAATGTGCCCGAAGGAGTCGACGACCGGACAATTGGTCTCGGGATCCGCCAGGCGCTTGAAGGCGAAGAGAAAGTCTGCGGCCGTCGCCTCGCGGCCTTTGCCATTGGGGAAGCAGGGATCGTCGATATAGAAGACATTGGAGTGAATTTGAAATGCATAACTGATTTCGACCAGTTTGCCTTCGCTGTCGCGTTCTTCCACGGGTTTCGGAACGGCGAGTGCGAGTTCCGGTTGCAGGCGCAAGGGCCGCTCAAGATAGGCATATGACATCAGGCTCTCATAGCAGAGGCTCAGGTAGATGCCGTCGCTAACGGTGTAGGAGAGTTGCGGGTCGAGGTGCTTGGGTGGCTGCGAGAAGGAACTGTAGTATACCACCTTCGTGCCGTTGTCTGCGTCGGGGTAGGGTGAATTCGAGCAGCCACCTAGAGGGACCAACAGCGCAGCCAGGAACACAAGGAAGGCAAGGGATCCTGTCGTGGTCCGCGCACCTTGCCCTTGTCGATGCGCCGAACTCCCGCGCATCCCTTGGCATGTTTTCTGATGTACTGAAGCGCCGCGTTTTCTCATCGTTCCCATCATGCGTGAAGCAACGCGATCAGGGTACATGGCCACTACGCCGGAAAGAAGCGAAAACGGGCTATAGCATCGTTGCTCAGGCGAGATGAGGGGCGAGGGCAGAGACGAAGTTCTGGACGGTGAACCGTTCCGCGTTCGATCGTGCCGCGTCCGGATCCCAGCTGCGCGCCGCCGCGTCTTCGACGGCCGCAATCAGGGCCGCTTCAGTCTGCGAACTAAAATGCAGGCCGGTTTCGGCGTCAATGACCGTTTCGACCGCCCCGCCGACACCGTAGGCGATGACCGGGCAGCCGCAGGCCTGCGCTTCCAGCGGTACGATTCCGAAATCCTCTTCACCGGGAAAAATAAGAAAGCGGCAGGCGCGATAATGTTCCCTGATCTCCTCGTCCGTTTGCCATCCAAGGAATTCAATACGGGGGCCGGCCATCGCCTTGAGTTTCTCGACGCCGCTCCCGACTCCGATGATCTTGAGTGGCCAGTTCTTGCGCGTGTACGCGCGTACGGCAAGATCGACGCGCTTGTAGGGAACGAGCGCGGAAACAACAAGGTCATAGGGGTCGCGGGCGCGATGGTCCGGGTTGTAGAATTCGGTGTTGACCGGCGGGTAGACGACCTCGGCATCGCTGTTGTAGCAAGTCTTGATGCGGCGTTGGATGTGTTGGCTGATCGCGATGAAACGGTCCACGCGATCGAGCGTCCGCAGATCCCAACGACGCAGGTAGGCGAGCAGAGGTTTGAGCACGAGTTTGCTGGCCGGGTTTCTTCCAAAATATTCTTCGTAGAAAACCCACGCGTAACGCATGGGGGTGAAGCAGTAGCAGACATGACGGGTCTCGGGTGGGGTTTGAATGCCCTTGGCTACGCAGTGGCTTGTGCTGATCAGGAGGTCACAGGCGTCGACCTGGATGCGTTCAACCGCGTTCGGGAAGAAGGGCAGGCAATGCCGGTAATAACGTGTGACGCCCGGCAGGCGCTGCATCCACGACGTACGCACCCGGTGTTTTTGAAAGATGGGGCGGACATTTGTGGGGTTATGTATCAGGGTGTGGATTGGCGCTGCGGGGAACCCGCGACACAGTACCTCCAGCACGTTTTCGCCGCCGCGCGTCGTGATGAGCCAATCGTGCGCAAGCCCGACGTTCCAGTCGGACCATTCCTCGGGAAAGTGAATCTCTGTGTTGTTCATTTGGCAAACCGGTTTGCGTCTTCATAGATTTCCAGAGTGGTTCGGGCCGCATTCTCCCATGTATACCTGGCGGCCCGGGCAACACCTTTGGCGCGAAGCGTGTCGGCCAGGGCGGAATTTTCGAGAACACGTTGAATTGCGCCGGCAAGTCCGTCGATATCATCCGGATCGACGTGGAGCGCGGCGTCGCCGGTCACCTCGGGCAGCGGTCCGGCCGTGCTGCAGATCACCGGTGTGCCGCAGGCCATGGCTTCGATTGCAGGGAGTCCGAACCCTTCGCAGCGCGATGGCAGGACCAGGAGGTCGGCCGTTTGATAAGTTGCCACGAGATCCTTATCGGAGAGGTAACCCGTCCATTCGACGGCATCGGCCACGCCGAGTTCGAGAGCAAGGCGCGGCGCTTCGGGATAGCGGGCATCGGGGGAACCGGCAACGACGAGTCGCATAGGCCGCGCGCCGGCATTGCGCGCCTTGGCGAAGGCACGTACCAGGCCCTCGAGGTTCTTGTAGGGGTCGGGACGTCCGACAAACAGAATGCGCGCGGTTTTATCCGGGTCACGGTTCGCTGTTGCTGCGGGTTGATAGTGGTCCGCGACGCCACAGTAGACGGCGCGCACCTGCGGCGCACGCGAAGCGGGAATGGCGAGCTCGCGAATCACATCGTTGCGCGCGGACTCGCTGTCGGTAATGATGATGTCGGCACGCCGGCCGACCTCGCGCATGATGTGACGGTACACGGCGAAGAGCCGGTTCTTGCGCGAACGGGGTGTGTAATCCGGAAACATCAGGGGGATGACATCGTGCACGGTAACCACGCAGGCGATTCGTCCGCGCCGGCCGGCCGGAAAGCCGTAGATGGGCATCATGTAGTTGGTGGAGTGAAAGACGTCCAGGCCTGCCCGCCGTAATGCCACCGGACAGGCGATTTGGTTCAATGGCGAGAAAAGTCCATAGGGCAGCATCACCGTTGTGATATTGTCGCCCGCGTCCAGTTCGCCGAGCGTTCGATCGCGTACCGTCGCATTGTCGAAGAAGAGCACGTACTCGTTCTCCGTGTCGAGGCACAACAGGTGGCGTAGGAGTTCACGCGTGTAAACGCCGACGCCGGATAGCTCCTCGAAGATCCAGCGGATATCGATTCCAATTCGCATAAAAGACGTTTCTTCCGGTCAGGGTTGCGACCCGCACCTGTGTGCCGCGGGGGTCCGTTGTAGGCGCACGTCTGGCGCGCGTCGATTCGAAATTGATTCACGCGGCGGCTTCATGCAGCGAGCGGTAGAGTTGCCAGTGGGCCTCGGCGGTCTTGGCCCAGGTGAAGGATGCGGCGTGTCGACGGGCATTCTCGATATGGTCGGTCGACCCGACCGTACGTTCGAGGGCCTGGCGAGTCGGTTCGACCCAATCGTCAACCTCGAAACCCGAGACCAGTGTGGCTGCGTTGCCAAGTATCTCCGGATGCGAAGCGGTATGGGATGCGATCACGGGTGTGCCGCAGAGCATGGCTTCGACCGGCGGAAGACCGAAGCCCTCGTAGAATGACGGCGAGATCAGCAGGTCGGCGCCGGCGTAGAGCGCGGGCAGGTCGCTATCGCTCACGTAATCCAGATAGTGGATCCGGTCGGCGCGCGCGGATGATGTCATTTTTGCCATAATCGGTTCGCACTTCCAGCCGGGCATGCCTGCGATGACCAGGCGCCCATCATAGTCGGTGAGTCTCTCGTAGAGCTCGATGAGCAGGGGTAGGTTTTTGCGCGGTTCGATTGTGCCCACAAAGAGCAAATAGGGATCCTCGAGTTCGAGTTGCGCGCGGAGATGAGCGATCGCATCGGTCGTCGGGGGTTCAATGTGTTCCGCCACGCCGATATGGATGGCGTGCACCCGCGCGGGATCGACGTCCAGCAGTTCGACGATCTCGGACGCGCTGAAGGCCGAGAGCGTGACGATGGCATCGGCCTCGGCAACAGTGCGGCGAATATTCGTTCGCAGGTATTGGAGATTGCGGGTTTCCGCAAATTCCGGCAGTCGCAGGAAGCTGACATCGTGCACCGATACCACACGGATACCCCGCCGGCCGGGCGGCAGGACGTAGTTCGTGAAGTGGTAGAGGTCGGCGGCTCCTGCGAACCGCTCGAAAGGTGGCCAGTGCAGGTGCTTCCATAGCGCCTGGGCCACGCGGCCGGGGCACCATCGCACGGCACGTTGGTGGACGTTGGTCGGGATGGAGCCATCGCCCTGACGCCGGAAGTCAAACGAGAAGACGCTGAGGTCGTCGGTGTTCTTCGTGTTGCTCAGCGCATCGACGAGGTGACGCGTGTAGCGACCGATGCCGGCGCGCTGCGTGACCGCCGCCTGATAATCCACGCACACATGCATTGAAGCATGGTAACGGTGGTCGGCGGGTTGGCGAGTGCTAAATCATGTGATCGCACAACCACGATAGAGACAGAAGATAAAGCGTGTCGCGCCCGTTGACAGCGCGAGGGGCTGGTGCTAGCTTCGCAATCTTCCTATGGAGCAATCCGCAAAACCCTCCGATGTGCTTTTGGTTACGACGCACGGGCACACCGCATGCGTACGCGTGGAGGGGCGGGCCACCTTCAAGGTCAGCGGATCGTTGAAGAAATTCATTTTGGGCGCCGCGGATTCGGGGACGACACGTGTGATTCTGGATATGGATCATTGTATCGCCATGGACAGTACCTTCATGGGGGTTCTGGCCGGTATTGCGATGCAGTTCCAGGCGGGCGATCGACACCTGATGCTGATAAACTTGCATGCGGAGACGGTGTCGCTGCTTGAGACCCTGGGTCTCGACCGGTTGCTTGAGACCCATACGCCGCTCACCACGGAGGCGGCATTGAAGGCTGAGCTGGGCGTGCCGGAAGATTTTTCCAAGCTTAGTGCATCGGCGGAGTCTGATACACTCCAGATGATACTTGAGGCGCATGAGAACCTGATCGATGCTTCACCATCAAACGCGCCTAAATTTGAGGATGTGATCAGTTATTTGAGAAAAGCGCAGGCCTGAGTTCCCGGGGAGGGGGCAGGATGCGAGGTGCGAGATATGGCATGCGGGACGTCTGGGGATGAGACAGGGGACAAGCAATACGAGATACTTGAGACGAGTCATGACCTGAGAAGGAAGCGACCTGCGGTCCGGACGTGATGGATCCAGTTCGCGAATGTGGGCCTGACCAGGTTCCGCACCCGCGCGTCCTGCGTTGGCGGGCAGACGGAACAGGCACAGCACGGTGCAGGGCCCACATCTCGCATCCTGCATCTGGCGACCGCGATGCAGCAGCGATCAGGTCGATGGAGTTCGTGCGTGAGCACAAGCAACAATGCCATCCAATGTAACAATTTTCTTGATAGCGCTGTTGGCCGTGCTCGTAATGGTTGCGATGCAGTCGGTGCGGCGCCTGCGGGCGCAGCGCAACACCCTGCGCGGTCAACGCGATGTTGTGCTGAGCTTTATGTACGACGTGGCCGACGTTTTTGCGGAGGGCGACAATGTCACGTTGAGCGCGCTTCTTAAGCGGGTCGTGCAATATGCCCTGCGGTCGACTGGGGCTGGGGGCGGCGCGATCTATGTTCTCGACGAAGCTGATCGTGTGCTTCGGGCGGCGAGTTACGCGGGTATTTTTCCGCCTATCGTGCAGGGCATGGATGGCCCCTTGCCGGAAGGGTCGGGTAAGACGATCGAAATTGAGCGTCGTCTGCGCGAGGAGGAGGTCACGGTCGGTGAGGGGCTGATCGGCGAGGTCGCGGCGTCGGGCAAACCGCTTCTCATCCCGCATGCGGACATGGACCCACGGATCCCGGGTTTCGAAGAAGAGTACCTGCGCGTCCGGTCGATGTTGCTGGTGCCGATGCGATTCCACGACCAGGTGCTCGGCGTGCTCGTGGTGATCAACCGCGTCGACGAGTCGCCGTTTATTGAGGCACACCAGGATATCCTGCAGGCCCTGGCCGACCAGGCCTCGGTTTCCGTGCATCACATGCAGTTTAGCGAGACCCTTTCGGAATCGCGCCAACTACAATCTGATCTCCGGACCGCCGCCCAGATCCAGACCGCGTTGCTACCGAAGGATATTCCCGATCTGCCGGGATGTGAGCTTGCTGCTTTCTCGGTTCCCGCCCAGAAAATTGGCGGTGACTATTATGATTTTGTTCAACTTGACGACACGCACCTCGGGATGGCGATTGCCGATGTTTCGGGCAAGGGTGTTTCGGCCGGACTGGTGATGGCGATTTGCCGCAGCGCATTGCGCGGCGCAGCGCATTCGACGTGGGATCCGGCGCGTGTATTGAAAGAGGTGAACCGCGTGGTCGCCGACGACCTGCAGGAAGATATGTTCATCAGTATGCTCTACATGGTATTGTGTTTGGATTCTGCGGAGATCGTATTTGCTCGCGCCGGACACACGCAGCCGGTAATTCATCCCGGCGATGGTACGGAGCCCTGGTGCGTGCAATCCAAAGGCATGGCGATAGGCATCGGGACGCCGGACATGTTTGATGCCGCGATCGAGGATCATCGTATCCAGTTGGCCAAGGGGGATACCGTTATTGCGTACACGGACGGTGTGACGGAAGCACAGACGGAGGAGAAGGGCGAATGGGGCCTCACGAGTCTGATCGACACCGTACGTGGCACCCTGTTGGACGGGGGCGGGGCCGCGGATGTGACGCATAATGTACGGAGCAGCTTGCAAACTTTTCTTGATGACGAACCGCAGTATGATGATATGACATTGCTTGCCGTTCGATATCTAGGATCTAAAACATGACGACAAAACGGAAACGTAAAAAAGCAGCGGCGCCGGCGGATGCCGCCGATGTGGACGCGCCGCCCGCCGACGCGCCGCCCGCCGAGGAGTCGCTGGTCTGCGATGACGCTGGACTGAAGGAGGAGCCCGATGCCCTCGCAGCCCCGGAAGATGTTGAGGAGGACATCGAAGATGTGCGGCTCGAACTCGAAAACCGACTTCAACGCCTTCAGGCTGATTTCGACAATTTCCGCAAACGGATGTTAAAGGAGCGGCAGGAAGTCTACGGGCGAGCCACGGAGAGCGTTATGTCCGATCTCTTGCCGGTGCTGGATCATCTGGACCTGGCGATCGGTGCCGCGGAATCGCACGCCGCCGACGAACGCTTTCTGGAAGGGTTCCAGATGGTGGCCAATCAGCTCACCGATACGCTTGGCAAGCTTGGGCTGACATCGCTCACGGTGGAGGGCGAGCTCTTCGATCCTAACCTGCACGAGGCGGTTTCGCGAATGCCGTCGGAATTTGTTGACGAGGGCTTCGTCGTAAAGGAGACGCGGCGTGGGTACACGATTGGCGATCGACTTCTGCGTCCGGCGCAGGTGATTGTTTCCAGTGGATCGATTGGTGATTCCGGCTGAGGCCGGTATAGAGACAGGTACGACAATGGCAGTCCAGGCAGATTATTACGATACGATCGGCGTCAGTCGGACGTCGTCCGATGATGAAATCAAGAAGGCCTATCGCAAGCTTGCGATGCAATATCATCCGGATCGCAACCAGGGTGATGGTCAG
>CAJWTS010000053.1 GCA_913047795.1 uncultured Verrucomicrobiota bacterium
AGCAGGGAAGGTAAATTGAAGAAAACCGTCACCAGACGTTAATCAGATGAAGATCCTAACCTCAATCATGGAGAAGATGATGAAACGACTATTGCTGTCTGCCCTGATGCTGGGGACACCGATCTCAACGGTGGCTTCCGGGATTCTGCTGCCGAAAGACGGCACGCTGCCCGCCCTGTCCGTGAAGCATCAACGCGTCGACGTGACGATCAAGGACGCGGTAGCCACGGCCAGAATCGAGCAGGTGTTTCGCAATACCACCGGTCGCGATCTCGAGGCTGTGTATGTCTTTCCGCTACCGGTCGACGCCAGCATCGTTGACTTCGCGATGACCATGAACGGGAAACGCGTCTCGGGCGAACTGGTCGAGAAGGACAAGGCGCGCAAGATCTACCGGGATATCGTGCGTCGGATGCGTGATCCGGGGCTGCTGGAGCATCTCGGTGGTAGTCTCTTCCGCGCCAGCGTCTATCCGGTGCCGGCCAACGGTGATCAGAAGATTGAAATCTGCTATTCCCATACGATCGCCTATGACTCCGGTCTGTATGCATATCGCTATCCACTCAAGACCGGAGAACATGCGTCGCAGACATTGGAAGACTTTACCGTGCGCGTCGCGATCGAGAGCTCGCAGCCGCTCAAGAGTATCTACTCGCCCTCGCACAAGGTTGGCATCAGTCGCAAGGACGAGTACCACGCCGTCATCGGATTCGAGGAAGACGCGAGCGTGCTCGATCGTGATTTTATGCTCTACTATGGAATCTCGGAGAAGGATTTTGGGCTTAACCTCCTGACGCACCGGGTTAAGGGTGAGGATGGATTCTTTATGTTGATGATCGCTCCCCGGGTTTCTCCGAAGAAGGGGGAGTTGATCGCGCGGGACGTTGCGTTTGTGGTCGACACGTCCGGAAGCATGGCCGGCAAGAAGATGGAGCAGGCCCGCGGCGCGTTGCGTCATTGCGTTAATCGCTTAAATCCGGGGGATCGGTTTACGATCGTACGCTTCAGTACCGACGTCGAGACGATGTCGGACGAGCTTCTGCCCGTCGGCCCGGCGAGCCGCAAGAAAGCCCGGGTGTTCATTGACGGTCTCGAGGCCCGCGGGGGGACTGCCATTCATCCGGCTCTGATCGCTGCCGCAGGTCTGTGCGGCGATTCAGGGAGGCCTTATACCATCATTTTCCTGACCGATGGCAAACCCACGATCGGTATCTCGGATACGGATGCGATCGTGAAGGCGTTGGAGAAAGCGGCGTCGGAGCAGGTCCGATTGTTCGCGTTCGGGGTGGGGAATGATGTGAACACGCATCTTTTGGATCGGATTGCGGATGACCGGGGAGGTGTCTCTCAATACGTGCGGCCGGAAGAAGATATTGAGGTGAAGGTGTCGTCCTTCTACGACAAGGCGAGTCATCCGGTTCTCGATCGGCCGGCAATCGTGGTCGAAAAGGTCGGTGCGCGCATGTTGCATCCGCAAGCACTGCGGGACTTTTTCGCGGGTGAGCAGATCACGGTCTTCGGGCGCTACCGCGGTGACGGCCATGTTGCGATTCATCTCAAGGGAGAGGTGAACGAGAACGTGCGTGAGTTTGTTTACGAAGGCACGTTTCCGAAAGCGTCGACTCAGAACGACTTCATTCCGCGCCTGTGGGCCACCCGGCGGGTGGGCTACCTGTTGGATCAGATTCGGACCAATGGTGAGGAGAAGGAGTTGAAGGACGAGGTGGTTTTGCTCAGCACGGAATATGGGATCATGACACCATACACCTCGTACCTGATCCTGGAGTCGGACGAAGAGTATGCACGCCGTGGTATTCCACGTACGGCGATGCAAAACCCGGTTACGAGTGCGCCGCCGGCAGCCAAACTGGCCGAGTCCGAAGGGCGCGAGCGGCTTTGGGCTGACAGGCTCGTGCGGCCAGATGCGGAGCGTCGCCGCTCCTCGCAGCGTGCCACCGGTGGCGAAATTCCGCTCGATACGGCAGCGGGTGCCCGGAGCATGGATGGCATCCCGATGCTGGGGCGCATCGCGGGGCAGAAGGGCCAGGCGCAGGCTGATCCCGCCATGATGAAACGATATTTCGATGACGAGTCGGGCGAGCATGCCGTGGATCTGAGCGAGGCTTTGGATTTGTACAAGGAGGCGAAGGTCGATTCGCTGCGCATTGCGTCCAGTGTTCGCCGTGCGGCGGGACGCGTCTTCTATCTGATCGACGGCGTGTGGACCGATCGCGACTATCGCGAGGGCATGCAGGTCCGGACATTGGTCTATGCCGACGATGCATACTTCGACTATCTCGAGAAGCACCCGGAGCTGAAGTCGGCCTTCGCGCTTGGGCCACGTGTGATCCTCTGTTTTGACGAGCAGCATGCTCTGATTGTCGGACAAATCAAGTAGGGTCAGCCATGCCGCGGAATGGAAAGGGGCATCTTGCATGGGTTTTGTTCTTGTGCGATAATCATAGGAAAGATATAGGAACTTGATGATATGAGTTTGATTCCCGTTACGGTTGCGCAGTTATCCATTGCCCAAATCTCACCGACTGATGTGAGTTTTGTGCTGCTGCTGCGTGGAGTCGACGACGAGCGTACGTTGCCGATCTTTATCGCGGCCACCGAGGCGCAGTCGATTTCGATCAAACTTCACGACAAGGCCTTCCCTCGTCCGCTGACCCACGATCTGATGAAGGACGTCATGGATCGCAATGCATGCGAACTCGAACGGGTCGAGGTCTGCGACCTCGTTAATAATACTTTCCACGCCAAGCTTGTGTTAAGCGCAGCCGGTGACGTAGAGGAGTTGGATTCGCGTCCCAGCGATGCGATTGCTTTGGCGTTGAGGTGTGCGGCCCCGATATTCGTAGATGAGGACGTGATGGATCGCGCGGGTGTCATCGTCGAAGACCATGAGGGCGGCGAGGAAGAGGTGGCGCAGCGTGTGCATGAAGAGCAGTTGAGCCCTCTGGAGCGACTGAAGCAGGGGCTTGAAGCTTCAATCGAGGAAGAGCGCTACGAAGATGCGGCCAAGCTCCGCGACGAGATTCGTACGCTTGAAGAGAATCAACAGGCCAACTGAGTCGCGCTCGGCGACCGCTTAGCTGACGGACGAAAGAATCTTGTTCGCTTCGTCCAGGAAGATTCCCTGGAGGTTCATCCGCAGCGATTCTGGATTTGTGGCCAACGTCAGGCCGGACTCTTCCGTGATCATGCCGCTGGTGATTAGATCGTAGAGCGCCTGGTTGAACGTTTGCATGCCGTCGTCGCGGCCGGTCTCGATTGCCGCGGAAAGCAGATTCAGCTCATTCTTGACGATCAATTTGCGTACCATCGGCGAGTTGATCAATATCTCGACCGCCGGAACGAGTCCAATCTGCACGCCCTTGACCAGGCGCTGGCAGGCGACCGCATGCAGGTTGTCGGCGATGGCCATACGGATGCGGTCGTGCTCGGCGGAGGGGAAGACGTCCAGCATGCGCGGAATAGCAAGCGCGGCGTTGCTTGCGTGCAGGGTAGACAGCACAAGATGCCCGGTCTCCGCGGCCTGGAGCGAGGTTGAGATACTGAGTGCGTCGCGCATTTCGCCGATCATGATCACATCCGGATCCTGCCGCATCAGGCGTTTCAGGGATTCCTGGTAGCTGACCGTGTCCAGGCCGACCTCGCGCTGGGTGATCACGGATTGATCATCATCGAAATGGTACTCGATCGGATCTTCTATCGTGATGATCCGCTTGCGCATGTTGGTGTTAATCCGCTGAATGATCGCCGCCAGGCTTGTCGACTTTCCGGAGCCGGTGGTGCCGGCCAGGAGAATGATCCCGCGGGGAACCTCTGCGAACGTGGTCATCTGGGGCGGAAGGTTCAGTCCCTCGAAGGTCGGAATGTCCATTTTGACGTGACGTAATGCTGCCGTTGGTTTTCCTTCCGAGCGGAATACATTGACGCGGAAGCGCCCCACGTCGGGCTCGTTTAGCGAAAAATCGGCCTCACTCGTCTGGGTGAATTCCTGGGCGATGTGCGGGGGAATGATGTCGCTGATGATCTGCTGCATGTCCTCCGCGGAGATAACGTCAAAGCCACTCTCGGTGAGGGCTGAATGAATCCTGTAGAATGGCACCTGGTCGGATTTTAGATGAACGTCGGAGGCTCCAGCCTCGATGGCGTTAGCGAGCAGATCGCGGATGATGGACATGGGGTGTTGCTCCGTGTTGTTTGCCGGTATCGGGTTGGGCCTGCATGTAGGTTGATATTAGCACGGAGGGCGCCTTTCATGCCAGTGCGAAAAAGGATCGATCACTTCATATGAAAAGAACAGATTCGGCGCGCGCGACATCAGGCGGTTACTTCATGCGGATGATCATGACGAGTCCGGCAACGAGGAAGACGACGTTGGGTAGCCAGGCTCCGGCCCAGGGCCAGATCGTGCGGTGGATGCCCATGAAGACGCCGATCTGTTGCAGGGCGTAATAACCAAAGAAGAATCCAAGCGCCAGAAGGATGCCGACGAGGGCGCCCTGACGACCCGTGCGGGCGCCGGCCGGAATTCCAAACAGGACTGCAATCAGGCATGCCCAGGGCATGGCGAGGCGTTGATGCAAGTGGGTCTTTTTGCGCGCCCGTTCCTTCTTGGGAAGTTCGGGATGGCGCGTGAGGTAGGTATGCATTTCCAGCGAGTTCAAGAAATCCCATTGGGAGATCTGCAGGGCGAAGTCTCCGGGTCGCGCGCGCAGTTCGCGATGCTCCACCGGACGTGGCGAAACTTGGCCGGGCGTTCCGAAATCGGCGCTGTGTTCATACGTTTTAATAACGCGATCGTGCAACCACCATGACCCGTCCAGCCATTCTGCCCGGGCGGCGGAGAGTTCTCGTTCGGGCCGATCGTTTTCGTTCTCGAATTTAACGACCACGTTCTCCAATTGGTCAGGATGTTCGGAGTCCAGGTGCTCAATCCACCAGCGAAGGCGGTCGACCGGGTTGTAGTACGCAAAGTTGCTATGCACGTTGGAAATCTGCTTGTTTGCGCGTAGTCGCCCGAAGTATTCCGAGGTGTGTTCAAGTGCCGCCGGCGAAATCGTTTCTTTGCAGAGCCAACTCAACATGACGAAGGCAAGCCCCGTAAGCATGAATGGCATCATGATCCGGCGCGGGCTGATCCCGGAGGCGCGCATGGCCGTGATCTCGTTGAAGCGTGTCAGATAGGCAAGCGTATACAGGGTCGCAAGCAAGAGCGAAATGGGTAGGATGTACTCCATGATCGGCAGCATAAGCAGCCCGTAGTAACGCAAGATCTCGCCCGGGGGAACCTCGAAGCGAATGAACCGCCCGAGGTTTTCGAAGAGGTCGATGACCAGGAAGATCACGCTGAACGCGAGCAGGCAGTAGATCAGTGGCGCACGGTATTCGCGCAGGATGTATCGCTGAATAAGTTTCATGCGGAAGACATATCTAATCCTATTCGGCCGCGGGGTACAAGCGCATCAAGGCTTGGGAGAAAGGGCCGGGTCGCAGGTTTGGCGTTGCGCATGCAGGCGGAACGCAATCTACTGACGTATTGACGGCTGTCGGCAACTCGGGTAGCTTGTCACGCTCATTTCATGAAGTCCCATACTTGTCTGGAGAGAATACATGTCGATTAAAGTTGGTATCAACGGTTTTGGGCGTATTGGTCGCCTTGTCTTTCGCGCGTCACTTGAGCGTGACGACATCGATGTTGTCGGGTTGAACGATCCGTTCCTGGATCCGTCCTACATGGCGTACCTGGTGCGTTACGACTCGGTACACGGGCAATATCCCGGAAGGATCGAGCATGGCGACGATTCTCTGACCGTTGACGAACAAACAATGTGCGTTTTCGCCGAACGCGACCCCGCGCAGATCAAGTGGGGCGATTGCGGCGCCGATTACGTCGTGGAATCCACCGGCGTTTTTCTCGAGAAGAGTAAGGCACAGGCCCATATTGACGCTGGGGCGAAGCGTGTGGTGTTGTCCGCGCCCTCCAAGGACGATACGCCCATGTTCGTCATGGGTGTGAACCACGAGACCTACACGGCGGACATGGCCTTCGCCTCGAATGCGTCCTGCACCACCAACTGCCTGGCCCCGATGGCCAAGGTTGTCCATGATAACTTCGGCATTGTCGAAGGATTGATGACCACGGTGCATGCCATGACGGCTACGCAGAAGGTTGCTGATGGCCCGAGCGGTAAGCAATGGCGTGATGGGCGCGCGGCGTCGGGCAACATCATTCCTGCGAGCACGGGCGCAGCGAAGGCCGTGGGCAAGGTGATCCCGGATTTGAACGGCAAACTGACCGGCATGGCTTTCCGTGTGCCGACCCTTGATGTTTCGGTGGTGGACCTGACCTGTCGTTTGGAAAAGAGCGCGAGTTACGATGACATCAAGAGGGTGATGAAGGCAGCTTCTGAAGGCGAGTTGCGTGGCGTCCTCGCGTATACGGAAGACATGGTCGTATCGAGCGATTTCATCGGCGAGACCTGCACCAGTATCTTCGATGCCGGCGCGGGGATCGCGTTGAACGACAACTTTGTAAAGCTGATTGCCTGGTATGACAACGAGTGGGGCTATTCGAACAAGGTCCTGGACTTGATTGCCCACATGGATACCGTGCACTAGACGACCCCGATCGTGCCCTGCCAGCATGCTCGTGCGCCGGCGGTGCGGCGAGCCGTGTGGATCGACGGCGGACCTCGAACCGGTGACCCCATCGTGATGGATAAGATGACTGTACATGATGTTGAACTTGCGCGTCGACGCGTGCTGATGCGCGTTGACTTCAACGTTCCGATCGAGGACGGCGTGATTCAGGACGAGACGCGAATCCAGGCCGCTTTGCCCACCATCCGGCACATAATCGACGCGGGGGCATCGCTGACCCTGATGAGCCATATGGGACGCCCGGGCGGGAAAAGGGTGCCGGAGATGAGCCTGGCCCCCGTGGCGGATTGTTTGTCCGGTTTGCTTAATCGTCCGGTGGCATGTCTCAACGACTGCGTCGGAGAAGAGGTCAGATCTCACGTTGCCTCCATGCAGCCGGGTGACGTATGCGTATTGGAGAACTTGCGGTTTCATCCCGAGGAGGAAGGTAAACCGGAGGTGGCAACGGACGCGACGGACGATGAGCGGGCGAGCGCGAAGTCTGAAATGAAGGGCCGTCAGGCCCTGTTTGCCGAGGAGCTGGCTAAACTGGGCGACCTTTATGTCAATGACGCGTTCGGGACGGCGCATCGCGCGCACGCCTCGATGGCTGTTGTTACGGAGCATTTTGATGCCTGCGTGGCGGGCGATTTGCTTCAGAAGGAGATTCAATACCTTGGGCAGGCGGTTTCGAACCCGGAACGCCCCTATTTGGCCGTCATCGGGGGCGCGAAGATCAGTGGCAAGATCGACGTGTTGATGAACCTGGCCAACGCGGTTGACGTGGTCATCGTGGGCGGCGGCATGGTGTATACGTTTATGAAAGCGCTGGAATTGCCGGTGGGGGATTCTTTGGTTGAAGACGACAAGGTAGCGCTTGCCGCGGAGACCCTAACTGCGCTGGAGGCCAAGGGCGTGCGCCTGATGTTGCCCGTGGACCACGTTGTGGCGGATCGTTTCGACGCTGGTGCGCAGACGGATGTGGTTGCTAACGAGGGAATTCGGGAGGGGTGGATGGCCCTTGATATCGGGCCGCGGAGTATCGAGTTGTTCTGCGCCGAGGTCGCCCAGGCGAAGATGGTGGTCTGGAATGGGCCAATGGGCTGTTTTGAGATGGCACCCTTCGCGGCGGGCACAAACGCGCTTGCTAAAGCGATCGCGGAAACCGATTGTATCAGCATCGTTGGTGGGGGGGATAGTGTCAGTGCCGTCAACCGGGCAGGATTGGCAGATCGCTTTACGCACATCAGTACGGGTGGGGGCGCAAGTCTTGAGTTTCTGGAAGGTAAGGAATTGCCGGGAATCGCGGCATTAACGGATAGCGAATGAAGAAATTTAGAAAAGCAGTCGTTGCCGGAAACTGGAAGATGAACAAGTCGGTGAAAGAGGCCGTCAGCCTCGCCGAGACGGTTCATCGTGAATTATCAGACCAGCGTGACGTTGACGTTATTCTTTCTCCGCCCTTCACGGCCTTGCAGGCCGTGGGTGAGGTTCTGGCCGAGGGCCAAATCAAGCTCAGTGCACAGAACATGCATTGGGAAAAGGACGGTGCGTACACAGGAGAGGTTTCCGCCGCCATGCTGCGCGACCTCTATTGTCGTTACGTCATACTGGGCCACAGTGAACGCCGTAGCCATTTCGGCGAGACCGACGAGATCGTTAATCGTAAGGCAAGCATGGCATTGCAATCGGGCTTGGAGCCCATCATCTGCGTGGGTGAGAGTCTTGAGCAGCGCGAGGCGGACGAGACCATGGACGTGGTCGAGACGCAGTTGACAGCGGCTTTGGCCGGGCTCGAGAATCAGGTCGCCAAGATCAATTTGGCCTACGAGCCCGTTTGGGCGATTGGTACCGGTCTCACGGCGACCCCGCGGCAGGCTCAGGAGGTGCACGCCCATATTCGCTCGGTGCTCGCGACCTTAACGGATGAGAGCGCATCCCAGGCGGTCCGAATTCAGTACGGGGGCAGTGTGAAGATTGAGAATATCGTGGAGCTTTTACAGCAGGAGGATATCGACGGTGCGCTGGTTGGCGGCGCGTCGCTGGAGGCGCGAACCTTCGTGCAAATGGTGCTTTCACTTTCGGAGGAGCTCGGTTAGATTTAGCGGAGTCAGAAATGGAAATTCTACGTTACATCCTCGTTTTTCTCGAAGTCATTTGCTCGCTCCTGCTGTTGACCGTTATCCTGTTGCAGCAATCCAAGGGTCAGGGCCTGGGGCTCGGCTTCGGCCAGGGCGTGGGAGAGAACCTTTTTGGCGCTCAGACCGGCAACGTTCTGACACGGGCCACCGTGATTCTGGCCGGTATCTTCCTCGTCAATACAACGTTCCTGACGTTGCTTTACGCGAGGAAGGGCCCGCAGTCTGTCATAGAGAGCTTTGAGCCGGTCCCCGTAACGACCCCCGCTTCATCGGTGCTGCGCGGTGGCGCTGGCCTGGGTGGCGTTCCGCTGACACCGATACCGGCACCGGCCGCTTCGCAAGCCGCCGATGCACCCGGAGTAGACGTCCCGCCAGCAGTGCTACCTTCCGAGTAGCGTTCGCCGCCGTTCCGGCCGGTCGATGACGGGGGAGTTTCGTTTTTAGCACTCGTCACGTTTCCGCGACGACAGTTTCTGCAGGATGCGCGTTACCGTGGCTTGATGTCGTCCAGCGCATTCAGTTTTTCAAGCAGACTTAGCGCGGGCAGATACGAGGTTAGATAGAGCTGAAGTTCTTCGACGCGCGTGGGGAGATTGAAATCGGCGCTCGCGTGGATCGCCTCGACGGCGACACGGTAACGCGTATCCTGCGTCCACTGATGAGCGCGTGCCAGTGCGGGGAGTGCGAGCCATGTCGATTCGCCATTCGGAATCTTGGGTCCCTTGAGCCACGCTGTCTTGCCTTCCGTTAATCGAAAGTGGTCTAGCCAATGATCCACGAGTCGACGCGCTTCGTCCCGGAGGTGCTCGTCGTTGCTTAGTTCTGCGCAATCCATCAGTTTGGGCAGGAGTAGGAGGGTGGACCAATGCAGGCCGTCGCGGTCCTGCGGCAGCACGCGCATGAACTGTGGAATTGTAGCCTTACCTTCGTATGCCGAGATGGCCATGCCAGCGGCGGCCGATGCCGCGGCCAGGTACTTGTCCTCACGCGTGACGCGGTAAAGGTCGCAGAGGAGTTGGATTGGCCAGCCATCGATCCGGCGCGTTGAAATGACGTAGTCAGGGGCCTCGATACTCCGGATAGCGGCATTGGCGGCGATTCGCGCAAGCCGTATGGCTTCGTTATCTCCTGTGAGAAGATGGCGCAGCAGAAGGCCGCGCACCGTAAGAAAACTTGTGTCGCGGCTATATTCGCCCTGGCGGCGGCGGCGCGCGCGGATTCGGTCGTCCAGTTCGGGCGCCGATCCTGCGTGGATGATGTCCCTGTCCATGGCCTGGCGCGAACTGCGCATAGCGTACCGGTAGTAGTTATAATCCCCTGTTCGAGTGAAAAGTTCGAACGTAAGCGAAGTCAGATCCGTGGCTTCGTTGTCAACGTACATCGGGTTGCCGCGATGACCTCCGAACTGGTTGGGAAGCGCCGTGGACCTGAGGTGTATTTCGAGGAACGGAGTGTTCTTCGGGTCGGGAGACCAGAAGTCGGTAAAGGCGCCACCGGACGCATACCATTCGGGCGGAACGATGACAGGTACGGGATAAAGCATGGCGTGCGCGTGCGAGATAATGCTGTGGGTCTCGCGACGGATCACGGCGGCATCATCGCTCATCACCAGTCCGTGGAACCAGAGACTTAACGTGCGCGTGAATGCCTGGCCGTAAGGCAAGGTGATTGGGGCTGAGCTTATTGGATGCCATTCGACACCGAGCGATGTGGGCGAGATCAATATGGCGGCGGGAAAGTGGAATGCGAAGTCGTGCGCTGCCATGGTGAGTCCACGCCGGTTGTCGGCGATTGTCGCCCAGCCCTGTGCCCAGCGCGCGGTTAGCGGTTGGCGATCGCGACGAAGAATCTTGAAGTGGTCACGTGCGAATTGCTCCAGGCGCGCGTTGTCGTCCACCTCAAGATGCGTGCGGCGATAGTCGTCGGCGCCGCCAAGGATTCGGCGGGAGGGAATCGCGGTGTGCACGTCGGCACCGAGGCTCCAGCGCCGCAGGACCGCGTCGGGTGATGCTTGCCGCGGGGTATTCTTGACGCGATAGGTGACGGTGACAAGGGGCGAGCCCGCGTGTGCGGAAACCCATGCGTCGTAGCCCAGCCACGATTGCCCCGCCGCGCTATAATGCCGGCCGCTGTAACGGATCGTCGTTCGAACGGGCCCGCGCTCGGTTATTGTTACAATGGGCGATGGATCGAGTCCGGAATAAAAGATGACGTCGTTGGTGTCGATGACGTTGCCCCCCAGATCATCGGTCAGGACAACCTGGTCATCGACGTCGAGGAGCGTGGAGCGTGGCAGCGTAAAGCCGGTGCGGGGGCATTCGAAGGAGAGCACGCCGGTGTCGACACGGATGGACTTTTTGTCGGCCCGTATTTTTAGCGTGGATGCCACGCGCGAGGCTTTAAATGCGATGTCGAAGCTGCGTTTCTCGCGCGGCATCAATGTCGTCATGAACTGAACGTGTAGCCAATGAACGGAGCGGTCGGCATGATAAGCGAGAGGCCGCGTCTGAACCGCAACGGGTTTGCCGGCCGGGTCGCTGAGGGTGATGTTTTTTGCGTCTTTCAGGCGACCGGGGGGCAGGGGGAGGCCGAAGGAGATGTGCTGAAACGGCCGGATCACGCCGGTAGGTTCCTCGATCGAAATTGTCAGTGCCGGTTCAGCGCGGATGTGGGTGGGCAGTAGCAGAAAAGCGCAGAGAACGGGGGCGAACAACATCATCCGCGTGCCGCCGGTCGCGGCGTTATAAGCATGAACGGTTCGTTTCAATTTTGCATCTTCAACTTTCACATCTCATGCCATTCGTTGATGTCGCGCAGCATCCCGGACTGGTGCAGCTGATCGAGGATTTCCCAGATGCCTCCGAGGTAGATGCTGCTTTGAATTGCGTTGGGCCCTGCGCGCGTGGGTTGCGCTGCCAGTTTGAAGGGGGTCAGGGCGGCATCCAGATACGAGCGATCGCCCGTCATGGCGTAGGCATGGGCGAAGGGCGGCAATAGGAGTGGGCTACGTGTGGGCATGCGCATGCGCGGATTCGTCATCCAGAAGAAGGATCCGTCGGGATAGCGCTGCCCGAGGAGCCATTGCATCCCTTTTAGGAAGGTATCGCGTGTCGTCTGGTCCCCGCTAATTGCATGGTAACGGGCCAGGCCGACCAATAGGGATGCCGCCGGAATACCGATACCCGATTGATAGACGGCCTGGCCCGCAATCGGGTGCGACCATTCTCCGGTATCCGGATTTTGCCAGGCGACGGCAAGGTCAACGGTACGCCGTGCAGCGACCAGGTAAGCAGGATCGCCGGTGACCTGATACAGTCCGCAAAAGGCCTGCAACGGCGTTCCGAGCGTGCTTTCCGTCCTGATCGCGGTCCGATTGCCGGGCAGGGAGCGAGCGAGGTAGTCACCCGTTGCGCGCGCGATCCGCAGTGCTTCGCGGTCGCCCAGGAAATGATAACGATCCAGCAGTCCCTGGATCCATGTCCCGCCCGCGTTCCAGGCCGGTTTTGCTTCCGGATTGCCATGTTGCAACATCGCCCCGGCGGCACCAGGCGTGTGGGATGCGTGAAGGAAGTCCTGGTCCATGGCATGTTGGGCCAGGTTGGCTGCGGTGCGAAGGTAGTCATGCCGCCCGGTGCGGGCGAAGAGCACAAACATGGAATGGGTCAGGTCATGCGCGTTGTTTAGAACATGCTGCGAACTCCCAAAATCACCGAATTGAAGCAACCCCCTCAGCCCGTCAGCCGGTGCCCAACGGAAGGCCTTGTCCAGTTTCGCTTCCAATACGGGGTACCTGTCTGTCGGACTAGCCAGGAACATGCCCAGCACGCCGGTCTTACGGTACCAATTGGCCGGAAGGATCACGGTTGGTGGTTGTCGCAACGCGCGTGACTGCCGAATGAGGTCGATGGGTGCGGGTTTGTTTTCAATCCAGAGATGTAGCGAATGTGTCTTTGCTGCACCGACCCGTAACGCAAGGGGGTGGGCAGGTCCCGGATACAGTTCTGCCGCGATACTGGCGTCGCGTATGCGCAGCGCTTTCGGGAAGTTTAGTGCAAAGTCGTCAATGAAGACGGCGATCGATCGATTCGTTGATGCCACCGTCGCCCAGCCCATGGCCTGTTTCCCACGCGGATAGACAGCGCCCGGTCCACGGACGTCGAAGCTTTCGTACGTGAACTGATCCAGACTGGCCGAGTTCATAACCTGCATATGCGCGCCGGGTCCGTTATCGTCACCGCCGAGCATTTGACGCGCGTTGAAGCCCGGCGCGTCCACCTTGAGGCTCATCTCCCGAATGCGCGCCACCTGCGCGCGAGTTGCCGATTCCGGGTCCGTCATCCCAGTTTCCGCGTTCGTGATTCGATATTTCAGGGAAAGTCGCGGAGAACCGGCATAGACCGACAGCCAGACATCGTAGTCGAGCCAGCGTTCGCCGCGTGCGCTGGTATGCTTGCCCTTGTAGTGAATCAGGGCGCGCACGGGCCCGGCTTCCACGACCGTGACGACCGTCTCCGAGTCGAGTCCGGTCATAAATTCCCGGCGTTCGAGGTTGACGATCTTGAAGCCGAGCCGCAGGTCGTTGAGCCCGGAGCCGGTTCCGTCCAGACGCAGGCGACGCGGCAACGTGAAGCCCTTGCGCGGCAGGTCGAAACTCAATCGGCCTGTATCGATCCGAATCATGTCGCGTTTCTCGATCACGCGTAGGGGTGAGGCGGGCACGGTGTCAACGGTATCGAGCGCAAGTCCGACCTGTTTGCGCTCACCCGCTTTGAGTGTCGTCATGAATTGAACCAACACCCAGCGGATCGAGCCGTCCGGGTACCGGCTCAGCGTGTCGAATTGCGCCCTGCGCGGCCCGCCGTCATCGATTGCAAGTCGGGCGGCATCCTTCAGGAACCCGGGCGGGAGTGGGAGGCCGAATTGAAGCGGCTGGTTGATGCCGCCGTCGCCGGTTGTGTCTTCGACGATGAGGGGCGGGAGGTCCTCGGCGAGGCCGTTAATGCACGTGACCGCCAATATGCAGATCGCGATGCGACGCCGGCGCTGCGATGTGTGGGGGCTGGGAGGCATCTTCTTTCTCGACTCGGTTGCGAACGATCTCCATGCGCTCGATGTAGTGGGCCTCCCAGTATAGATGTTTGGAAAGCGGTGTCGAATCATTGTAGCGCTTATCGAGTTTGATGGCCCTGCGATAGGCGGTGTTGGCCTGGGCGTCGAGTCCTAGTGCGTCAAACCCGAGCGCCATGCCCGCCCACGGATCCGCTTGTTTGTCGTCGATATGCAAAACGTGGTGCCATGCGTTGATGGCCTCCGCGTATCGGCCGACGTCATAGAGTGCGAAGCCGAGATTGTTTGCTGCTGGAAACGAGTTGGGTGTGGTTTCGAGTGTGGCTGACCAGAGCGTTATCCGGTCGCTCCAGGTATCGCGACGTTGCAATGCATACACGGCATTCCCGATCGTGGCAGCGGCGAGCAGAAGGAGGACTGCTCGCGCAACCCGCTTTCGCCCGGAGTCGTGGATGCCTATAACGATCTGCGTGAACGCCAGCGCAAGGCCCGTCGTCGATACGTAAAAGAAATGGTCCGCGACTGCGATGTGCAACGGAATCAGATTGGAAACCGGGAGCAGGGGAAGGACAATCAGCACGAGAGCAAAGCGCAGTCGGGCCGCCCGAATGGCGGTCCAGGCGGTGACGCCGGCAATGACGATAAGTGTCATGACGGCACCTGCGAGCGAGATGTGCGCAATCGACAGGCTGGTGTAATGCGCGGACAGGTTTCCGTACGGCCAGACCATGAGTTGCAGGCCGAGCGTCCAGATGCGGGGAACGATGGCGAGGGCCCGGGCGAATGAACCGCCCGGGTGCATCGGCCGCGCCAGGAAAATCGCATGCTGCTCGGGTGCGAGGGCGAATCGTGCCGCGATGAACGCCAGTGCGAGAGCAATGGCGACTATTGCGGCCATTAACCACGACGACTGCGTCCTTCCGCAAGCGGCCATGCCGCTCGGATGGGCTTCGTCCTGACCCCGGCGAAGCAGGAGGTAGGCCAGTCCGATGAAAGGCGTAACGATGCCACTTTCCTTGCTCATGACGGAAAGGATCGAGGCGATCACGAAACCGGCGAAGCTTGCCGGCGTCGCACGGTGTCGGCTCGAGCGCTGCAAAATGACAAGGGAGAGGATCGTGAACAGGCCCACAAGCAGGTCTTCGCGGTAGGAAATCGCGCAGACCGTCTCCGCGTTCAAGGGATGAAATCCGAACCATGCTGCGCCGACTGCCGTGGCAGCGAACGCAACGGGTCCCGTACCGACTTCGCGTGCAATGAACAGCATCAGCAAGGCGATGACGGTTGCATGCAGAACGGTATCGGTGAGGTGGTATCCGGCCGGATGATGTTCCCAAATGGCGGCGTCGAGCATCAGGCTCAATAGGTGCATGGGCCGCGTAGAGTCCATCGTCTCGCGTGAGAGTATGCGCAGGGATACCACGTCGGCGAGGTTGCCCGAGTCGTGGATGTAGTCGTCGACCAGGATCTGCGCCCGACTGTCGTAAGTGAAGTCGGCGCGCAAGATGGGAAGGTAGAGCAGGATCGCTGCGCCGACGATCAATGCGCCGGCCAGAAAGTATCGATTGGCTTTCAAAACACGTGTCAAGGAAGGTTTCTGTGGGAGGTCTATGACTCTGAGATGTTTGGGTGATCCCGTCGAACATTTTGTAGATGAATGCGTTCCGGGCTTAAGGGGTTCTGTCTACACGTTAGGAGAGCGCAAACCGTGACTATCAAAAAGGAATCATATGATCTATAATAAAGCCGCCATGCCGATTTACGAATACGAAGCGAAGGAGTTGAAGCTCGGATGCGATCATTGCGGATCCGGGTTCCAGGTTTTGCAGCGGATATCCGACGACGCACTTGAGGCCTGTCCTGAGTGTGGATGCGAACTGATCAAGCTTATCTCGGCCCCGTCGGTCGGAGAATCGAAGAGCGGCCTTGATGACCGGGCCAAAGGCGCGGGCTTCCAGAAGTACAAGCGGTTAGGCAAGGGCGAGTACGAGAAGCAGTACTGAGTGGATGCTGTACGCGTGGCTCCGCGATCCGACGAGCGGACGAAAAGCCTTGGGGCTGGCCGGTCCGGAGCGAGCATATGAAAAAGTGTCTCGTTGTCATACTCCTGGCGCTCATCGCGTTCGTGGTATGTCTTCCTGCGATTATATCTTTCGCGCCGGTACGGCGCGCGATTGTCGATTCGATTGATACGGGCCTGGATGGGGATCTGTCCGTAGGCTCGTGGTCGTTTCGCTGGTTCGGCGGCATGGAACTGCGGGACCTGCACTTCGTGAGCGACGATGACCTCGATTTGCAGATCGAGCGGGTGACCACCACCCGTGGTTTGAGCGGCCTTTTACGCCCGCCGCTAACGGTAGGGTCCGTCGTCGTAACCGCACCGCGGGTCCGCATGCGTCAGTTGGCGGAGCCGGAACAATCGTTGCGACCACGGCGAAGCGGTCCCGTTGGCGATCGAGCCGCGCGACCGCCGTCTGGCGACTCGAGAAAGGCCGAGAAGGGCGGGGTGCGGGACATGCCTCCGTCGCTGGACGATTTTCTTTTTGTTGGGGATGTACGAATCGAGCGGGCAGGATTTGTTTTGATGTCGGGCCAAGATCGTGAATTGCTCGTCATGGAACGTGCGAATGGGGCAATCGCGATTTCGGATTCGGAGTCCCCGATTTCGATTGAATTTGAAGCGGACCTTAACGGCGTGGCGGATGCGGTCCGCTTGACTGGCGAGATCAGGCTTCCGTCCGACGGGGACCTGTTGGTGGAGCTGAATCAACTGCCGCTGGAATCCCTTAATCCGTTTCTGGGACCTGCGATTGAGTTGCAGGGGCGTATTCAAGGAGCGGTTACCGCAACCGTCTCCGCGGTGCACGGCGTGGGCGTGCGAGGGATCCTTGCAACGCCGGATCTCGTCGTAACAGGGGAGCGCCTCAATGGGGATCGTGTCGATCTCGGCGGCTCTACGGTCCGGCTGGCGATCCTTGATGGGCGTCATGGGGCTGAGTCATCGTCGATAGCGCTTGAGACGCCGCTTGGGATGATGGATGTCGGCGGTGTGGTGGACACCAGGAGTCTGTCGCTGCCAGGTGAGCTGACACTCGCAGGCGTCGTGATTGTGCCGGAATTGACACGCAACCTTTCGCAATCACTGGGGATCCGGGACGACGTGGTCGTCGACAGCGGCAATCTGAAGTTCAGCGTTCAGGTGTCGGAGGCATCGGGAGAGGTAGCCTGGAAGGGTGGTGTGTTCCTGCGGGATCTATCGGCGCGAGTGGACCAGCGGGTGATCAGACTTGAACGGCCGATTGAGATGGTCGGAGGCGGTCGGCGGTCAACGGACGGTCAATTGCGGGGCAAGGTGACGGTTGATTCGTCGTTCCTCACGGGAATCGCGGAGAGCACGCCGCATGGTGTGCGGATTGATGTCGAGGGGGATCTGCGGAAGGCGATGGCTGAATGGCGCAAGTTTGCCAATCCGCCGGTGGAGCTTTCAGGAAGCATCGAAATCGAGATGCTCGTGGAGGGCATGACGAACGTACTGGGTGCGGCGAAGGGGAGTCTGATCCTCGCCAATCTTCAGATCGGGACCAACGTGGCGTTGCGATTTGATCGCGTCGTCGCTGAATTCGAGAATAGCTTCATGCCGGCCGGATCGAACGGCTACCCGGTTGTTGTGCTTGCGCCGAAGCTGAAGATTGAGGCTGATGGATTTGCGCTCAACCTCAAGGCTGGCGAGTTTTTAGTCGATGCCGCTGGGCGTCCTTGCGTGCGCGACATGCATGTAGATGCGCACGGGCCGCTCGCCGGGATCCTCGCATGGATGCCGGAAGTGAAGGTTGCTGCGGGTCAGTCGGGAGTAGAGGGAGGCCTCGCCCTGCGTGCAGTCGGTGACGTGCAAGCCGGGGCTCTTCGTCTCGACGAGGTGAGTCTCGACACACCGTTCATCGCGTTGCGCGGAAGCATGCAGATTCCAGACCCGGTCGACCTGGAGGGCATGTCGATCACGCTGGGCGGCGACCTGGAATTCGAGCGCCTGAAGCCGGCGCTGGTCGCTTTCGCCGGGTTCCCCAACGACGTCAGCCTTGCCGGCAGTGGAGTGCTTCGTGTTAATTTGGATCGTACATCCGGAGCCGATCGCGTGGCGTTGATGCTCGGGATTGATGAACTCGCGATCAAGGGGCCGGGCAAACCGGCGTTCAGCGATACGAACATCACCGTTGAGGTCGATGTAAGTGCAAAGGACGGAGACTTTGTCATGCGAAGTTTTGCCATCGCATCGACACCGGTTCGGGTAAGCGGTTCGGGTGCCTACCGTGACCCCGGCGACACGCGACGGCTGTCCGCAGAGGGGCGTATCGGGTTTGATTTCGAAGCGCTGACAAAGGCCATTGCTCCTTTTGCGAATCTCGAGTTGGAGATCGCCGGTGGCGCGGAGCGCGCGTTCGAGTTAGAGACATCGCTGGCCGGCGAGGGTTGGATCGAAATGCTCCGCGAAACGACGGCGGAGGCGGGTCTCTATATCGAGCGGTTGGTCCTTTTCGGTGTTCGTGTAGGTGAATTGGATGTGCCCCTGGTGGTGTCGAACGGCATCGCGACCTTGCGGCTGGCGACAACGGTGAACGATGGACAGTTGGTGCTGGAGCCGACGATCGATTCGTCGGGAACCGATCCGGAGTTGCGCTTGCCCCGCGACGCGGTCGTGCTCGAAGGCGTAAAGTTGGACAACGCGATTGCGTCCGATTTGCTGGCGCGTGTGCATCCGATCTTTAGAGGGCTAGCGGTCCTGGGGGGACGGGTCGACATGCGGATAGACCGGTTCCGCGTTGCGCTCGACCCGGCGGCCCGGGAATCGTCCGCTATCAAGGGCGAGTTCAGATTGAAGGGCGTGCGCTTGCTTGCGGCGGACTTCCTGGAATCGGTGTTGACCCTGGCGGGTGAGACGAATCTGCTTCTACGTGCGGGCGAGGATCCTGTTGCCATTGAGAATCGTAATGGCCGTATTCACTCCTCGGGGTTGACGCTGGTGGCCGGGGATTATCCGATCGCGTTTTCGGGTTCGGTGGGTTTCGACCGGACCGTTGATTATTACGTGGCGTTGCCCGTCACGCGCCGCATGGTCGGCGCTGACGTTTACGAGTTTCTGCGGGACGAGTCGATCCGGATCCCGATTCGCGGCACGGTAGATCGCCCGCGGTTGGGGCGCGAGGAGTATTTGGACGCGCTCGAAGATCTCGTTAAGAAAGCTGGCAAGAACCTGCTTAAGAAGAAGGCTGGCGAGTTTATTGAGAAAGAGGGCGGAGCTCTGTTGAAGGATATCCTGCGCGGTCTTTGAGGGTTGGCTTAGACCGGGTAGTAGTAGGCGAATATCGCCTCGAGCAGAAAGACGTCAACCAGCACGTGCACAAGCAGAACGTATAGCAGGCAGCCGGACTTCTCCATCATCGAGCCCTGGGTCAGAGCAAAATAGTAGATCAAGAGGGGGCCGAGCCCGAGGAATGCCATATCGTTTAGAACGGCGGTGTAGACAACGGCCTGCGCGAGGTTCGCCCATCGCAGCGGGAATACGCTGCGCAGGATGACAAAGACCGTGTTCACGAAGAAAAGTTCGTCCCATAGGCCTACTGCATTGATCCCGATGATCAACCGCCAGGACTCCCCGCTGTTCTTCTGGGCCGGCAGTGACCATTGCGTAGCCATATCCGGATTAAAGTGGAAGTAGTATTTGATCGCGTAGTAGGCCATGGGGACGGAGATCGCGACGTAGAACACGTCGAGCCACCGGAAGCGGGGCGGCAGGAATCGAAATCGCACAAGCGAGGGATCGGTCTTCAGGAAAAAGACCGCGGGGCCGAGGACGAGGACCGCGAAGACCGTACCCAGGATCATGAAATGCTGATCGTCGGTATCCGTGTTGATCGGGGCCAGAGTCAGGATCACGATGGCACAAAGCAGTACCGACATACGGCGTGTGAAGGTGCGATCTCCGTCGCGCAACAGGCAGGCAACCGCCGCAAGCAGGCAGGCAACGCCCGGCAGATAAGATTGGAGTGGGATCAGGAGAATCGTAGCCAGGCTAAAGAAGCCCAGGAAGACGAGTCGGAGCGATGTCGTCGTGGTTGGAAGCTGATCTGGCTGCGTCATGGTGCGTGAATCCAAGTATTCGAATTTAATGAGGAACGTGGTCGGCGAAAAGGGTAATCGACGTCAATGGTTGGCCTGCGGGAACTCGCGAAAGGGGTGTTGGGCTTGCCTGGGGAGCGTTTTTTCTGTTTAATTAGGCCGATTGCGGAGGGACAAGATGGCATTACTTGATCAGGTAGAGTTTCCGGACGATCTCAATAAGTTCTCGATCGAGCAGCTTGAGCAGGTTGCGGAAGAAGTGCGGGCATTCATCATCGATTCGATCAGTCGCACCGGTGGCCATCTGGCGACGAATCTGGGCGTCATCGAGTTGACGGTCGCGATGCTGCACGTCTTTAACCCGCCGCGGGACAAGATCGTCTGGGACACGACGCATCAGACGTATGCCTACAAGATTCTTACCGGACGTAAGGATCGTTTTTCGACGCTACGCAGCAAGGGTGGACTGTCGGGCTTTCAATCACGCGCCGAGAGTCCATACGACGCATTCGGGGCGGGTCACGCGGGCACGGGATTGTCCGCGGCGTTGGGCATGGCAGCGGCGCGGGATCGGCGCAAATCGGAGGATCACGTGGTCGCGGTTGTCGGGGACGCCGCGCTGGGTTGCGGAATTTCGTTTGAGGCGTTGAACAACATTTCCACCACGACCCGTAAGATGATCGTGATCTTGAATGATAACGAAATGTCGATCTCTGAGAACGTGGGGTCATTTTCTAAATATCTCGGCCGATTGTTGGGCAGTCCGAGTTATAATCGTTTGAAGTCCACGCTTGAGGAGGCGGCCAAAAAGGCCTTTCGTAAGGATTGGTATCGATCCGCATACTATCGCATGGAGGAGGCGGTCAAGGGCCTCTTTCTGCACAGCGTCGTGTTCGAGGAATTCGGGCTGCGCTACATCGGTCCGATCGACGGCTACAACATGGCGTCCCTGGTGCGCGTCCTGGAGGTCGCGCGTGATGACGATCAGCCCGTGCTCTTGCATGTTTCAACGAAAAAGGGCAAGGGATATCTACCCGCGGAAGAGTCTCCGGAGAAATGGCACGGCACGACGGGTTTTGACATTAAGACTGGGAAGGGCACGGCGAGCAGCGGTGGACCGCCGAAGTACCAGGACGTCTTCGGTGGGGCGATCCAGGATCTTGCCGAACGTGACGATCGGATCCTGGCGCTTACGGCGGGCATGCCGTCGGGCACGGGCTTGTCGCCATTTGCCAAAAAATACCCGAAACGTTTTTTCGATGTCGGGATCTCGGAGGAGCATGCCGTGATTTTCGCGGGCGGGCTGGCTTGCGAGGGGTTCCTGCCCGTGGTGGCTCTGTATTCAACTTTCGCGCAGCGTGCGGTGGACTGCGTGATTCACGATATCTGCCTGCAAAATCTGCACGTCATCTTCTGTATCGATCGTGCGGGCGTTGTCGGAGACGACGGACCGACACATCATGGCGTATTCGACATCGCGTTGTTTCGCACCGTTCCGAAGCTCGTCATGATGCAACCGAAGGACGAAGCAGAACTTGTGCATATGCTGTACACGGCGACGCGGCTCAATCAGCCGGTCATGATGCGTTATCCGCGCGGCAGGGGTGTTGGCGCGAAGGTGCCGAAGAAGCTGGAGGATATCCCGGTCGGCAAGGCGGAGGTTTTGCGCGAGGGCAGCGATGTACAGATCTGGGGGTTAGGGGACATGCACGTGCTTGCAGTCGATGCGGCGGAGCGCCTGGCAGCCGAGGGTATCTCGGCGGGAGTGGTGAACCCGCGCTTTGTTTGTCCTGTCGATGAGGCCCTGCTCAATCAGCAACTGGATGACGCACGCGTCTTCGTGACGATCGAGAACGGCGTGGTGGACGGAGGGTTCGGGTCCGCCGTTGAGGAACGTCTCGTCAGGAGTCGATACAAGGGCACTGTTCTGCGTTTTGGATGGCCGAACGAGTTCGTGCCCCACGGAAAGCCGTCGGAACTCATGAAGGAGTACGGGCTGACGTCGGAGCGTATCGCAGCGGACGTGATCGCCGCGATCGGTCATTTCGTTGTCTGAACGGGCTACTGCGGATCGCGACGATTCAGCGGAGCGTGGAGCGCTGTATGGCTAGTATCAAAAAGTCCCCAAAGGTCTCACGTGCGCGACTGGACCAGCTCGTTGTTGAACGAGGTCTTGCGTCCAGTCGCGAAGTAGCACAGCGTCTCATCCGCGCGGGGCGGGTGATGCTCAATGGGCAGCTCCGGCAGAAGCCGGGCCATACTTATTCTTCCGATGCAGACGTTGAAGTTACGGAGAAGGATCGTTTCGTCGGTCGTGGCGGGTTGAAGCTGTTGACGGCGTTTGAGCACTTCGCGCTCGACGTGCGAGACAAGGATTGCCTGGATGTAGGGGCATCGACCGGCGGCTTTACGGATTGTCTGCTCCAGCACGGCGCACGCCGGGTCTGCGCGATCGACGTCGGCAAGGGACAGCTGGACTGGGGCTTGCGTAACGATTCGCGCGTTGTCGTAATGGAAGGCATCAATGCGCGTTATCTGCAGCGGGATGCGTTTGAGGGCGAGGCCACATTCGCGACCATCGACGTTTCCTTTATCTCCTTGACCCTTATATTGCCCGCTGTTAGAGAGATTCTCTCCGCGACTGGTGAGGTCGTGGCGTTGATCAAACCCCAGTTTGAGGCCGGTCGTGAGCATGTGGGGCGCGGCGGCGTGGTACGTGACGCGAGCGTGCACGAGGCGGTACAGCGCAAGGTAGAATTGTTTGTAAAGGATACGCTTGATATGGAGTGGCTGGGAGCCTGTGAGGCGAAACCGCGCGGCCCGGCAGGCAATGTCGAGTTCCTGGCCTATTTTAGAGGACGGAGATAACGAGCATGAAGAAGATTGGAATCCACGCGAATCGGGCAAAACCACGGGCGGAGGTTGTCCTCGAACGGCTGGGGCAGCATGCGGCCGCGATCGGTATGAGCGTCTACTGTCCTTCGGATATCGCGCAACAGGTGCCGGGCGCAACGGCTATGGACCGTGAAGCCATGCTTGATGAAGTCGATGTTCTGATGGCGCTCGGTGGTGACGGGAGCATGCTCAAGGCGGTACGCAGTCTCAACGGTCGTGTTTTGCCGGTGATGGGTGTGAACCTGGGCAGTCTCGGATTTCTGACAAGCGTCGCCGAGGAGGACCTTGAACGCGCGATGGATTGCCTGGCTGGCGATGACTTCACGACCAGTCGGCGTGCCATGTTGGATTGTTGTCTGTTGCACGCCGGCGGAGAAACGGTCTCCGGGCAGTGTCTGAACGATGTCGTGCTCCAATCGGCGTCCTCACGAGTGATTACACTCGCGGTGACGGTATCCGATGAAGAGGTGACGTCTTACATCTGCGATGGCCTGGTGATCGCGACGACAACCGGCAGCACGGGGCACTCGCTATCGGCCGGTGGCCCGATTATGCATCCCGCTACCGAAGCGTTCATTGTCTCATTGCTTTGTCCGCATACGCTGAGTTCGCGTCCGTTGGTGGTATCGGATCAGAGTCATATCGAGGTTTGTGTCGCGGAAGTGGCCGGCAATGCACGCCTGACGCTGGATGGGCAGATCGAGCATAACGTCGTCGTCGACGACCGGATCCAGGTGAAGTTGAGTGATCGCGAGGCGACGTTTATACATCTACCGGATTACAGTTATTTCCGCGTCTTGCGACAGAAGTTGGGTTGGAGAGGATCGAGTGTTTAGCCGCGCGGTTTCTATCGCTTCGCGGAGTGCCGTGGTGGTATTGGCGCTGGCCTGGACTGGCTCCAGGGCGCTCTGCGCGGAAAAAATGTATCAGCAGGGCGACCTGACCGTGAAGGCCGGTTTCAGCCTGGACAGCGCCGTCGCCTTGCACGGGATGCCGCTGTTTGTCAGCTTTCGCATTGTCAATCGATCGGATCGCGTACTGCGTTATCGGGAAGGCGGGGATTTTCGGAACCCGATCACGTCATCGCGATTCGTGTTGACGGCTGTGGATGCGGCGGGAAAAGAACTAAAATCAAAGTTGAAACCGGGCGGGATGCCGCTACCCAGCGTGTCGACGATTCCGGTCGGCGGGGAAAGGGTCGAGCGTTTGCTCGTCAACCAATGGCTGGATTTTCCTGCGCCGGGGAATTACGAGCTACGCTGCCGCCGCAGATTGGTGTTCGCCGTGGATGAGGGCGAGCGAGCGTTCGATATCAAGGGGACCTTTCCGCTCGTTGTACGGCGTGGTACGGCGAAGCAGTGGCGCGACGTTATCCGTGACTACGGGAGTCGAATTCGTAATGGGAGCCGGCAGGGCATCATGGAGGGCACTTATGCGCTTGCGGAGATGGACAACGAGCAGGTGATTCCCTACATGACGGCATCCCTGAGCCGCGGAACCTACATGAATCGTCTCAAGGCGATTGAAGCACTTGGACGGTATCCCGGAGATCTGGTGGCCCGGTCGCTCTTAATTGCTTTGCGCGATCCCGATGAGGCTGTTCGGCGTGAGGCGGGGCAGGTGCTGCGCAGGCTTGATGGTATCGAGAATATCTTTGTTGTTTTGGGGAACCAGACTCGCAGGGGCACGGCTACAGAACGGCGAGTTGCCGTTGAGGCGTTGGCCGTCACCCGCGATCGTCGGGCGCTTCCTTTCCTCATAATGGCAATAGAGGACGAGAGTCCAGGTGTACGGGAAGCTGCGGTGCACGGGATCGGAATGCTTGGATTCAGGGACGCCGATGTTGCCCTTAAGGATGCGATTAAGAGCGAGGACATCGGTATGCGACTCGCCGGAATGCGGGGTTGGGGTGAGTTGTACGTCTCGGTTCGTGTGGAGTGGCTTACCGACGTTCTACGCCAGATCCGTCGCGAAGGTCTGGAGGAGAGCTACCTCGCCGCGACTCTCCAGATTCTGCACCGTCGGTCCGGCCACTACGGCGCATCCGCACTTCTGTCGCTCGTGGATTTTTCTGATCCCGATCCCCGCAACACGTGGAACCGACAGATCCTGCGGAGTGCAGAAGCGATAAAGGGGGTTCCGCGTCTGATGGCCGAATATGCCCCGGACCGTGGCCGGAGGCCTTCCGAACGAGACATCGAGACCAATCGTAAAATATTAGAAGGTTACGAGCAATGGTACCGGGCGCATCCCTTGCCCTGAGTGTTCGTCTATTGGTATGACTTCGAAGAACCTTGACGCACGTCGAATAAAGACACTTCAGCCGGCGGAGGGGCTCTTTCGGTTTCTTGACCCGGCCCACGCACCGCACCGATTTCAGGCTCGAACACGTACCCAGGCAACGGGCTGGCAGAAGAAGACCCGCCGTGAACTGGCGCGCATGCTGAATAGCTTACGACTGCCCGCGGCCCCGTTCGATGCACGCGTTATCGAGCGTGTGGATAAAGGCGACTATGTTCGTGAGAAGACGCTGATCAGGACCTCGGCCTACACGAGCATGCCGGTCTATCTCTTGATCCCCAAAGACATTAAGCGCCCGGCGCCCGTGATATTGGCTTTTCACGGGCACGGTTATGGCGTGAAGGATATTGTCGGTTTGTGGGAGGATGGCTCTGAGCGTGATACGCCGGATGGTTACCACGCCGATTTCGCAGTCGCCCTTTGTCGCCGCGGTTTCGTCGTTGCGGCACCGGAGATATCCTGCTTCGGCGAACGCCAGAGCGTTTTCAAGCTGCCTCCCGGCTCACCTGTGCCGGGCACTTGTCAGCACGCCTCGGCGTTGGCGTTTCATCTCGGTGGCTCCGTGGCCGGGCTGCGGGTTCATGATGCGCGTCGGCTGGTCGACTATCTGAAGGAACGGCCGGAAGTGAATACGGCACGGCTTGGTGCCATGGGGATTTCAGGCGGCGGGTACCAAACGTTCTACTCCAGTTGCGTAGATACGCGCATCAAGGCCGCGGTCATAAGTGGCTACTACAGTACCTACCGTGACAGCATTCTCGATATGGATCATTGTAATTGTAACTATATCCCGGGCTTGCATGTCTTCGGAGAGATGTATGACCTGGTGGGCCTGATTGCACCTCGTCCGGTGCTGATTGAAGCGGGGCGGCAAGATCCGATTTTCCCTATCGCCGCCGTGAAAAAGAGCGTGCGCCGCGCGCGCGAGGTCTACCGTGTCTTCGGGTCCAACGACGGTGTTCGCACGGATTACTTTGAAGGACGCCATCGCATCAACGGCGACGCAGCTTACGCGTTCCTCGCTGATCAGCTCGGCGGGTGAAAGGTCGAGGTCGTCTCGGTGATTTTTAACAACGGGCTGTGAGGCTGATTGGTGATGAACGACGAACTCGAACGCAACCTCGGAGAGCAGCCCCTTGTGCGTCTCATGGCAGCCAACGATCTGCGCGGGCGGGATCTGGTCGAGGCTTCCACGGATCGTATTACTTTCAAAATGGTCTCAAGGGCGTGTAAGGGGCGGCGACTGACGCCGAACGTCAAGGTGAAGATTCGTGATGCGCTGAATGCGTCGACCGGTAACGAG
>CAJWTS010000054.1 GCA_913047795.1 uncultured Verrucomicrobiota bacterium
CCAATGACTTCCTTGAGTTCGGTCGCGATACCATCCCGGACGCCGATGCCGATGCCGATCTCGGGCCGGATCGCGCGCAGGGCCTACTGCTCGACTCCCTCGACGGCGGTTTTCGCGCTGTCACCACCTTTATGCCGGACGAAGAAGTCATCATTCACACGACCTTTCGTTTCTATATGACCGCAGGCGAGGGCATAGAGGAGGATGAACCCATCGACGAAGAGAGCGACGCGGAGTCCGAGGAGGAGGAGGAGGAGGCCTCGATCGATCTCGAGGACGCATCTTATGACCCCTTCGGCGTCATCATAGCCCCGAGCATTCAGGACGCGGAAGACTCATCATCATCATCATCATCATCATCATCGGAGTCGGAAGAGTCGGAAAGCCCATTCGACCCATGATGACTGACGACCACGGCCGATGAAACGAGCTACAGCGGCTCTCGTCTTCCTCGTCCTGCTGGTCATCGCGCTGTCGATTTACGGCGCCGGGATGTATGCCGGTACGCTTTCGGTTCTGGGCCTGATCACCACACTCGCGGCACTCCTGCTGGTTCCCACTCGGCGACGCCTCGGAGCGCCCGCGACCTTCGCTGCCCTCATCGTCCTGTATACCGTCCTGACGGCATTACCGCTTCCTTTTGATCGCCTCTTCTCCGGCCCGAAACGGACCCGGCAAAACGAATACGCGCGCATGGCGATCCAAGCTTCCGACAACGTGGCTCATTCACACTCGATGCAGCCGGTCTTTTCTCTTAGCCGCAACCGTGCCGGCACCATGCGCATGGTCCTACACATGATCGTGGCCCTCGGTGCCGCAGCGATCGCCGCGGGCCTGACACGTAAGGCGCGCGCCCGTTACCTGCGAACGCTTGTGATCCTTGTGGCGCTGATGGCCGCGGGCGGAATCATTACCCAATGGATTGCGCCGACAATTGGAAACATGTGGGGACTCTTCGACGTTGCGAAAGGCCGCGACACAGTCGGGTGCTTCGTCAATCGCAACCATTTCGGCGGATACGTGGCCCTCCTCTGCCCTGCCGTGATCGTTCTCGCCGCGGGGTCCCTGCGTGAAAAAAGGATTCCGACGCTACTGGGCTGGACAGGCTGCCTGCTGATAATGATCGCCGCCGTGGTCGGTTCATTGTCACGCGGAGCCTTGATCGCGCTTACAGGGGGCATGCTCGTTACGCTGGTCGCAATCACGTTGCCCGTACGCCGCGCCGCTGGTGCGACATCGATGCTCCTGCTCCTGTGCCTCGCGCTGACCGCCGGGCGAACCGCCGATGAGGTTGTCGCAGACCGCATCGGCTCCATCGCCAAGCCGCTCGACACGGTCAGTGCGCACCTGAGACTCACGACATGGCGCGACGCCTTGCACATTTTTCGCGCCTACCCGATTGCCGGGGTCGGCGCCAACGGCTTCAAGACGGTCTTTCCGCAATTCCGGAAGGAATCGACCCGCAAGATGGCGCACTACGTCGAAAACGAATATGTTCAGCTGCTCGCCGATATGGGCGTTGTCGGTGCGTTACTTTTCGCCCTGCTCGCCGTTACCATCGCGCGGGCCTGGCGACGCGGCGTCCGCGACCAACACATCAGCCGTGAACTTTCATTGAGCGTCCTCGGAGCAACAATGGTCGCCCTGATACACGCCCTATTCGACTTTCCAATCCGGATACCTCTATACGCCTTTCTTCTCGCATCGCTGCTCGGAATGGTCGTCGCGCGGCCCCCTGCACCGAATTCGGATTTACAGGATAAACGCCCGCCGTCGCGGCCGAATCCGTTCCTTTATGCCGGACCATGGTTAGCGCTTGGCCTGCTGATCGCAATCCTGGTTACCCTGCAGGGCGACCGAATCTATCGCTATGACCGCTCACGATCCCTGAAAACGATGCGCCCCAACCAATTGATTCGCGCCCTGACATGGGCGCCCACGTCGTGGCAGACCTGGTACTACCTTGGCGAGACCGCCATGGACCGGGACCGCATCGCGGCCAAACGATTCGGGGAGCGCTGCATCTCCGTCGCGGCCGCCTATAACCCGAATCGCGCGAGCTTGTGGGCCCGCGTGGGCCACGCGCGCCTACGCCTGGGCCGTCCCCGGAGCGCCAAACGAGCTTTCGATCGCGCGACCGCACTGCGGCACTGGATTGATGTGCCCAACGTCAGCATAGACCCGATCGATCCCGATGAAATGGACATCCCGCGACCGCAGGCGGATCTAGAGGAGCCGCTCGAATGAACCATATTTTTCTCGGCAGCGCGGTTCCATTTGTGATCGCGATGATTGTCTTCCTCCTGCGACGTGGTCGCACAAACGTCGCATACTGGGTGTTGACGCCGCTCGCCATGGCCATCGGGGCAGCCTGGGCCTGCCTGCCCGACGTGCCACGCCTCCTTGGCATGTACGACCTCTATATGCGCATGGCGGAAGATCCACACAGTGATATTTTTTTCTGGCATTACTCCATTGATCGCGTCGAGATTGACACGCCGCTCTACCTCGTTACCGTGGCCGGCATGGCGGCCTGCCTCCTGATCGGCATCTGGCGCGAAGTACGGCTACGCGAGACCTCAAGCGGCACGAACCCATGACCGGTGCGCATGTCACATTGCACTTCGGTCTGGGCATGCTTCTGGCGATGTTCATCACCGCCTCACGCCTCAGGTCCGACTGGACTACCGAAGCGCATCGATCCCGTTCTCTCGGACGCTGGTTGCTGATTGCCTACCTCGGCGGGATCTACGCCGCCGCACCCAACCTGATGTATGGCATCGGCGTTCCAGAATCCATCTGCAACGGGTGGTGGATGAACATCTTCCTTTTGCATCCTCTGATTGATGGCGTGAAACCCGGCGGGATGCTGATCGGTCAATTCCTGCTCGCGACAGCTTACCTGTTCCAGTATGTCGTCGCGCTCAGCGCGTTAAAAAATACGCCTCAGGATTCGCCCTGACTCGTAAGAACGGAACGCAGAATCTCCGCGGAGCGCTGCAGGCTACCACGCTTGCCTTCGACCAGCCGGGCCGCACGGTCGCCATAGGACGCGCGTGCGACACCGCTAACCAAAAGTTCGGATAGACGCTGCACCAGGCCGGCCTCGTCCGCGACCTGCAGGATCGCATCCGCATCCAGCAAATCCCTGGTGACCGTGCGAAAGTTTTCCATGTTCGGCCCCACGACCACCGGCTTCCCGTAGGCCGCCGGTTCCACCAGGTTCTGCCCACCGTGTTGCGTCAGGCTCTTGCCCACAAATATCACCGTCGCGGCCGCGTAAAAGCTGCGCAACTCGCCCACGGTATCAACCAGCAGCACCTGGAGTTCGTCTCCGCCTGGTTGCTCCTGGACAGCGGTCTCGAGTTGACTGCGCCGAAAATAACGTAGCGATTTCTTGCGGATCGCCTCTTCGATCGCGCCACTGCGCTCGAAGTGGCGTGGAACGAGCACAAGCAATGCCCGCTCGTCGATCCGGAGCAATTGGTCAAATGCGGACAGCAACGCATCTTCCTCACCGGCCCATGTGGACCCGCCCACCACGAGGGGTCGATCGGGCTCGATCTCCAACTTTTGCAATATTTCCCGTGCGATCGCGGCATCGTCCGCCCCCACCTGCGCAACGTCGTACTTAGCCGAGCCGACCACACGTACATGCCCGGCGCCGAGATCCCTGTAACGCCGCGCATCTTCCTCGTCTTGCGTGCAGACCATATCAACCCGGCCCATCACATTCGCGGCGAACCTCCTGAAGCGGCAATATCCACGATACGAGTTGTCCGAGAGCCTGCCGTTAAGAATCCCGATGGCGATCGAGCGGCGTGAACATTCGCGAATCAGGTTGGGCCATATCTCGCATTCCACCAGTACGACCAATCGCGGCATCATGCGCGTCAAGCTGCGTGCCATGATGAGCGGCGTGTCGACCGGGAAATAGAGCAAAATCACACCCGCCGGCTTCTGCGTTTCCATCACACGATGCCCGGTTGATGTAGTGGTTGTCACAACAAACACCGTGTCCGGCTCATCACCCCTCCAGGCCTCGATGAATCGAAGCGCGATCTGTATCTCGCCCACACTCACCGCGTGGATCCATACCGGTCGGCAGCGATCGTCATTCGCACCAGCAGCGCACAGTGCGCTCAATTCTGCGCGCGTTTCTCGATCAAGCAGACCGAAGCGCTGCATGAATCCCTTGCCGTACCCGCCGCGGCGCCACATACGCCCGACGTAGTACGGCGTCATGAGCAAGTAAACAAAAGGAAACAGAATGTTGTAGAGCGTCCACATGGCGAAACCGCTGCCCGGGTCAGGCCCGGGGATGTGCCTGTTCGTAACTTTCCTTCATCCGCGCCACGGACACCTGCGTGTAGATCTGTGTCGTCGACAGACTGGAATGCCCCAGCAACTCCTGGACACAGCGCAGGTCGGCACCGGCATCCAACATATGCGTGGCGAACGAATGACGCAACGTATGCGGTGACAAGCTAGCGTTCAGCCCGGCTTGCACAAGGTATTTCTTCATCATGCGCTCGATCGATCGCGTACTGAGGGGTCCGCCTTTTAGATTCAGAAAAAGCGGTCGCTCACGTCCGGACCCGGACACCGGCCACAGCTCATCGCGATGGGCAAGGCATTTCTGCAAAACGCCCGACGCCGGCCGACCGACAGGACAGAGCCGCTCCTTCATACCCTTGCCATGCACCTTGATCACGCCCGAAAGCAGATCCAGGGCTCCGTCCTTCAGCTTCGCAATCTCGCCCACCCGCGCGCCGGTACTGTACAGTAACTCCAGAATCGCGGCATCGCGCCAGGCGCTGTATTCGTCCCGCGCACGCCGCTCCGGTCGCACAGACGATCGCCGCTCGTTCCACGCCGCACAGGGCGCGGCCAGCAACTTCTCGACCTCTTCCACCGAAAGTATTTGCGGCAGATACCGTGGCCTTCGCGGGGCAGGAAGGCCCGCAAAAGGGTTAGAGTCCACGTATTCCTCGCGTTCCAGAAATCGATAAAACGATCGTAGACTTGCGAGCTTGCGGGCCGTCGTGGCAGCACTATTGCCGGATTTCTGCGATTCAACGAGAAACCCACGCGCATCATCCCGGACCACCTTCTTCCACGTAATCGGCGACTCGATCTCGTCGTTCCACTTAAATCGAACAAACTGCGCGATATCAGTCAGGTAGTTCGACCGCGTATGCTCCGACACGTTACGTTCGATCTGCATGTACTTGACGAAGTGGTCGACACATCTGTCCTCGCCGATTGTCTCCAGATTCATGGCGCATCGGTCGCGTCGGGCTCGTCTTCTTTAGCCGCCTTCTTCGACTTCGCCACCTTAAGCTCGAATTGATCCGCGAGCGTCTCAAAATCCGGAATCTGCTCATGGTACTTCGAGACCATGCGCTTCAGCGCCGCCTGCTGCCGTGGCGACAGCCCACCCTTGACGCCGAATTGTTCGTTCAGCGATTCGTAGAACGCCTTATCATCGAATATTCGCTTGCCGCGCGTGACAGGCTCTTTCCACGTCTCGATCCTGGACATCACCGCCAGTAGCGGCCCGCTCACTTCGTCATCCACGGCATCCGGCTCGACGAGATCCAACGCATCCTTGATCTTATCGAAATCCTCAATCTGGGTCGCATACTTCATAACGATACGATTCAGCGCCGACCGTTGCGCATCGGACAAGCGTCGGCCGCTCTCGACCCAACTCTTCAACGAGGCGACGAATTCCGAG
The DNA here is from genome assembly GCA_913047795.1 of uncultured Verrucomicrobiota bacterium. GTDB lineage: Bacteria > Verrucomicrobiota > Kiritimatiellia > CAJWTS01 > CAJWTS01 > CAJWTS01. The sequence continues at coordinate 5,741 of CAJWTS010000054.1, forward strand.
TCGTCGTAGGTGCGCTTGCCGCGTGTCACGGGTTCGCCAAACGTCACGTTCGCCAGCAAGTCAAGTTTGCGGAACGTGGTGTCTTCCGGCGGTTTTGCGGCGTCCCCGGTTGCAATCTCTTCAAGATCCAGCTCGATCAGCCGTTCTCGAATATTCGGAATCTGTTCGTGATAGCGCATGGCAAGCTCGGCAACAGCCTTGAGCTGCCGGTCGGTAAACGGTCGCTTCTCTTCGTCCAGTTGCTTCTGTATCGAGGTCACGAAACTCTCGTCACTATACGTCCGCTTGCCCCTCTTGACGCCCGGTCGCCATTCCGTCACCTGCGCGATCGATTCCAGGATGGCGAGCACCTTCTCGGGATCCGCGGGCGGGCCCTTGGCCTTCTCCAGCCACTCTTCGAATTGCCGGTAGAAGTCACCCAGCATCTGGGTCCACTCCACCTTCCCACGTTCAATATCATCGAGCCCTTGCTCCATGTTCGCCGTGAAGCTCACCTCGAACAGCTTGTCCAGGGTGCTCACAAGGAACGCGCTGACCTGCATTCCCAGGGCGGTCGGGATCAACGTGCGCTTTTCCTTCGAGACATAGGTGCGCGCGGTGAGCGTGGACAGAATCTGCGCGTACGTGCTTGGGCGCCCAACGCCATTCTCTTCGAGTGCGCGCACGAGTGATGCTTCGCTGAATCGTTTCGGGGGTTGTGTCTCCTTCTGCTCGCTCAACCATTCCATGCAGTCCAACGATTCCTTCTCTTCCAGCGGCGGGAGGCTATCCGTTTCATCCGAGTCATCCGCGTCCGGACCACTCTTGCGCGCTTCCACTCCCGTGACGCGCATGTACCCGGGAAACAGGACCTCGGAAGCCGTCGCGCGGAACAGGTACTGGCTGCCGCCGGCGGAATCGGCCACGGCATCGATATCCACACTGCGCTGCTGAATTTTAGCCGGCGTCATCTGACAGGCCACGAAGCGCTCCCAGATAATCTTGTAGAGCCGATGGGCATCTTTACCCAGAATCGACTGCATATCGTCCGGATGTCGCGTCGGATCCGTCGGCCGAATCGCCTCATGGGCCTCTTGCGCGCTGGAGCGGCTCTTGTATGCATTCGGTTTCGCCGGCACGTAGTCCGCGCCATAGCGTTCACCGATTAACCCGCGACAGACTTCCAACGCGTCAGCCGCGATGTTTACGGAGTCGGTACGCATATAGGTGATGAGGCCGACCGCCCCTTCCCCAAGGTCCACACCTTCGTACAACTCCTGCGCAATACGCATGGTTCGCTGAGGAGAATAACCATGATAGCGCGAGCCCGCCTGCTGCAGTGTACTCGTGATGTAGGGCGGCGGAGCCTTCTTCTGTATCTCACGTGTCTTGATTTCCGAAACCACGAGCTTGCGGTTCTCCAGTTCCTGGCGGATACGCGCCGCGGCCGGCTCATCCTTCACGTCGGCCTTCTCGTCGTCGATACGGACCAGGCGAATCTCAAACGGGTCGCGCGGATCCTTCAACTTGCGAACCCGGGCGCCGAAAATCCAATACGGCTCCGAAACAAACGCCTGGATCTCCAGTTCCCGCTCACAGACCAGGCGCAAGGCAACCGACTGTACGCGACCGGCACTCAGTCCGGACTTGACCCGGCTCCAGAGTAGCGGGCTGACCTTGTAGCCGACGATGCGGTCCACAATACGGCGCGCCTGCTGCGCATCCACGCGACGCAGATCGATCTTCTCCGGCGCCTCAAAAGCCTTACGAATCGCGCGCGGCGTAATCTCGTTGTAGCTGACGCGAAAAATCTTATCTTCCGCGATGTGCTTACTTAGAACCGCCGCGAGATGCCAGGCGATGGCCTCGCCTTCGCGGTCCGGATCCGGCGCGAGGTAGACCGCATCGCATTTTGCGGCCGCGTCAGAAAGCTCCTTGATCACCTTTTCGCGCCCCTTGATTATCGCGTACTGTGGCTTGAACCCCTTGTCGATATCCACGCCAAGACGCTTGACGGGCAGGTCGCGGACATGCCCCATCGAGGCCTTCACCACAAATTCTGATCCCATGATCTTGTTGATTGTCTTCGCCTTTGCCGGCGACTCGACGATTATCATGCACTTTCCCATAATTTCTCCCTCAGCTAACGGACACGGGCGACGACGCGACCCGGCAACATGCGTAGCACGCGTTTCATTTCCAATCTGACCAGCATCGCGTTCACGGCCGAAGCGGGCAGACCCGACTGACGAATCAGGCTATCAACACCCGTCTCCGGCTCCGCCATGCAATCGACAAGGTGCGCTTCATCGTCGGTCAGCATCGCCGTCGGCAGCCGATCGCACGATTCGCGCACACCCTTTGGAGGAAGCAAGAACTCGAACTCGGCCAGGATATCGTCAACCGACTCCACGAGACTTGCCCCCGTCTTCAGCAATTGATGCGCACCACGCGATCCCAGCGAGTCAACGCGCCCGGGCACAGCGAACACGCTACGGCCCTGCTCCAGCCCCTGGTGGGCCGTGATCATCGCGCCGCTCTTGATCCCGGCCTCCACAACAAGAATGCCGCGCGCGAGGCCGCTCACGAGTCGATTACGCATGGGAAACGTGTTCTTATTCGGATGGTGGCCAAACGGAAATTCACTTATCAGGGCACCCTGCTCGGCGATCTCGCCGGCGAGATCTTCGTTCTCGGGCGGATACAGACAGTCGAGTGCGCCACCCAGGATTGCGAGGGTTCGTCCGCCGCCATGCAGGGCCCCGCGGTGTGCCGCGGTATCGATCCCACGGGCCAATCCGCTAACGACAGCGAAACCGGACTGCGCCAACTGGTAGGACAGGCTGCGCGCGGTCTCCATGCCATAATGTGTCGCGCGGCGCGTACCCACCACCGCGATCGATTGCCGGTCACCCGTGAGCAGGGTCCCCCGCACATAAAGCGCCAGGGGAGGATCATGAATCTGCCGCAGGGGCTCCGGATAGGCTGCATCCTCGAAAGTAATGATCGTTGCGCCGAATGCCCGGGCACGCTCCTCTTCGGCGTCCGGATCCAGCCTGGACCGTTGATCCAGGATACGCCCGGCAAGCTGGGGGCCGACTCCGTCTGCCGTCATGAGTTCATCACGGCTTGCGGTAAAGATCGCGGCGCAATCGCCGAGGCGCTCACGCAGAGCTCGAACGCCAACCGGGCCAACGCCCTCCATCATGTTCAGCCCAATATATGCTCGTCGCTCTTCCAAAAGGAACAGACCCCCCGTCAAACCGGAAAAGTATAGTATGGGATTCGGATCTGGCAAGCCTGCGTTGCGTGCATCCCACCGTCGGCTAGTCAACAGAGGCGCTACGCCCGGAGACATCGTCAACGAAACAGGCGATACGACCGAAAATGGACTCGCGACCATTTCCCTGAACGATCACGTGCCGGTCAGATTCGATCCAGGCGAGCGTCTTCCGCTCGCTCGATAGCATATCGTGGATCCCCTGTCCGCTCTCAGGACGCACCGTCGGATCCTGTGTGGATTGAAGAATCAGCGCCGGACGGTTTACGCCCGGCAATGCATCGCGGCATTCGCCGATCAGTCGCTGCAATTCGAGCACGCCGCGCAGGTAATTCTTGCCGTAATTGATATGTGGATTTTCCGGGTGGTGCTCGACATACTCCCACTCCTCGTTATTCTTCTGAAAGCGCTGCAACAGGTCGTTCCACATCACCGCCGGCCCGACAAATCGGCTCCGGATATCCTGCACTTTTAGCGGTGCGTTAATTGCAAAGACGCCGCGCACGGGTCCCGCAACACGCGCCGCAGCCAACAGCGCAAGCAGGCCGCCGGTCGAGAATCCGCCGACCACGACGTCGTCACAATGATTGCGTATCAGCGTGTAGCCACGGTAGTAGCTATGCACCCAGTCCTCCCACTTCACGTCGCTCAGATGCTGTGGCGCGGTTCCATGCCCCTCCAGGCAGACACCATAAACGCTGTAACCGCGTGCGTGCAGGTGCTCTCCCAATCCGCGGACCTCTTCGGGCGCCGCCGTATAGCCGTGCGAAAGAACGATCCCCGGCGCGCCCCGAGACCCCCGCAGAAAAAAAGGCCGGCCGATCGAGCGCGGCTTCGATTCACCCTCCCGATAGTAGCGCGCGTAAGCTGTCTCGAAACGATCCTGATCCAGTTGGAACAACTGCTCCACCATCTCGCGTCGAAGCTCATCGTGTCCCATATTGGCGTAGCGCCGGATCACCCGATTCACATGCTTCAGTGGCGCCAACTCGTTCGCAATGACGCCCAGCGTGTTCTTCAATCGGATCTCGTCAAAGGTGTACGCATCTTCCACCGCCACTCGGTTCAATCGCAACCACGTACCGTCGTCTTCAATCAGCCCGTCGGAGAGCGCCAACTGACGTGCATCATCGACGCGCGGGTGACGGCCCTCCGCCACGAGTGTCACCAGTTTCTTGCGCAGGCTACGATGCAGCCGTCGATCGCTCAAGGTGCGCGCTTCCAGGGCGGACAAGTAAAGTACGCGGTAGAAATCATCGCGCAGAATGCGGTCCGCTTTCAAATGGCGCAGGCCGGCCGCGAACAGGTGGTCGACATTTATCTTAACCTTTTTATAGATGTCGTCCATGCAGCGCCGTGTCAGGCGCGTCTTCTGCATCGAGACGATCATGTTGCTGCGCCGCCTGGGATCAGAAAGAAACGGCATGCTCTGGACGAGCGGCAGGAGGGGGCGAACATACTGCTCCACCTCGATCGGTTTGCCGAAATAAATCGTGATATCCGACTCGGACATCAGGAGTTGGCCCTCCACGATCAACTCCTCCATCACGCCGGCAGGCAGGTCCTTGAAGATTCGCGAAGCAAAACGAGACAAGACGTTACGTCCGGGACGCAGTGGGTAGTACGTAATATTGACCGGCACGATGACCAGATCCTCGTCCGAGAGATGTTCAACGGACGGAATGCGATAGCGCTTGCGGTAATAGCTTATCACCCGCTCGTCGCCGCGCTCCATTCCGTGCCGACAATGCCAGCGATGATAGTATGCCTTGAGCGCAATGACCGCCGCGCCGGTATGCGGCGGCCGCTTCTTGACGGGATGATTCAGGTAATACTGGCCGCGACGAAAAACATCCTTATTCTTCATCATCGCGCCCTCGGGAAAAATCATCCAATCCCGCCCCGCCATGAGTTCACCCACGATCAGGCGGTGCTTCATCGGCCGGTCTGTCGAAATGGCGCCCAGTTTCTCGAGATACTCCCCAAAGGCTCCCTTAAACAACGCATGGTGCGCCAACGAGTGCGGTTGCCGATCCGTGAGCCGATGAATCAGGTAGGGCACAACAAACGTTTCGAAGCGTGTGAAGTGGTTGAGCACATAGACGGTAGGACGCGAGGACAGATTTTCCTGACCCTCGAGCTGGATATTCGCCCGAATGATCTTGTGCAGCGTCGACAGCGCAAAACTGGTCGCCTTCCATGTCAGGTTGGTCTCACTCGGAGACTGCGACAGCCAGTCGTCGGCGGTCGTCTTCATCGGCTCGGCGCGTTTTATCATGGTTTACCGATAAACATCACACCGTCCTCCAGCCAGGTGATGTCGCCCTCCAACACCTTGGCGGCGTAACGGTTGTTGGATCGCGTAACGGGATCACGAATACCACGTAGGTGCTGCCGGATGCGCCTGCGTGCCTGACGACAAAACGCGTCCGCCGTCTCGACGGCGCCCGCGTGTTCATCCGTTCGTGCCAACTGCGTCGCATAACTGCAGGTGGCGGCCATCGCGAAAAGTTCGGTGCCGATTTCCATGATGCTTCCCAGCACGATCTGCCGTTTCTCCAAACCGGGACCGTAGCGCGCCATCGCATGAAAGAGCACGCGGGCGACGCGATGGGCGGCACGGTCGAGATATCGATAATGGCGCGCCAGGCGGCCCAGTCCGGAATGTGGCCGGAGCCAGGCGGCGTTCAGCCACTGCCGTGGATACCAGTGCGCATAATAGCCGAGCACGTGCAGGATGGCGCGCGCCTTGCGGCCCGGCGGCAGACCCGGCCGCAAGAGATCGCTCGCGACCTTAAAATGCGGGTCAAGTGCTTCGCGGGCAAGGAAGAGCCGCATCACCTCCGACGTACCCTCGATGATTGTGTTGATTCGCGTCTCACGCATGATGCGCTCCACCGGATAGGGCTCCTCTCCGCGTGCGGCCAGCGATGCCGCCTTCTCATATCCGCGACCACCACGCAGTTGCATGGTCATGTCGACGATTTTCCAGGCAGCCTCGCTACAGAATAATTTCGCCATGGCAGCCTCAATGCGAATATCCACGTCCCCCCGATCGGCCCAATGCGAGGTCAGCCACGTCACGGCGTCCATTGCGAATGTCGTCGCCGCAATATAAGCGATCTTTTGCCTGCCTTCCTCGTGCAAGCCGATCGGCGAGCCCCACTGCACGCGCTGGTTCCCCCATCGTCGCGCAAAGGACAGACACTGCTTGGCCGCGCCGGTACAGGCTGCGGGAAGGGTCAGACGACCGGTATTCAGGGTGGCAAGTGCGAGCTTGAGCCCTTTTCCCGGTTCCCAGATGACGTTCTCGACCGGCACCACAACGTCCGTAAATCGCAGCACGCCATTCTGAATACCACGAATACCCATAAAGTCGCAGCGATGCACCACCTCGACCCCGGGCCAGTCGCCCTCAACAATGAAAGCCGTGATTTGCTTCTTCTCCCGGCCGTCGACGATCTTTGGCGCCGTCTGGGCCATCACGACCAGTACGTTCGCGATCGGACCGTTCGTACACCACAACTTCAAACCGTTAAGCAGGTAGTGAGTACCATCAGCCGAGAGCACGGCCCGCGTTTTCATCTGCGCGGGATCGGAGCCCACATCCGGCTCTGTCAGGGCAAAGGCGGAGATATCTCCCTTGCGAAAGCGAGGAAGATGACGGCGTTTCTGCTCCTCTGTTCCAAAAAGTTTCAGCGGTTGCGGCACGCCGATCGACTGGTGCGCCGAGATGAGAACGGCCGTGCTTCCGCAATATGAAGCAATCGCCATCATCACACGATTGTAGTTCACCTGCGAAAACTCGAGCCCGCCGTAAGCTGCCGGCACCTTCATGGCAAAGACGCCTAATTCGACCAATCCGTCGATGACCTCCTGGGGAATCGTGCGGGTGGCGTCCACCTCTTCCGGATCAAGGTGCTCACGCAAGAAAGCCGAGACCTTCTTGACAAATACGTCACCCGTCTCGCGGTCGTCCCGGGACTGCGACGGAAAGGGCGTCATCAGATCGGGTCGAAACTGTCCCAGGAACAACTGCTGCGCAAATCCACCCCCGGCGGCCTGGTCGCGCGCCGCCTCGGCCACTTCCATCGCCGCGCGCTGCTCCTCGTTCATGCCCGAGGTATCGATCATCATTTCATCGTCTTGTTCGGCCGATGGCTTGCGATCACTCATCCGTCTGTCTCCGGATTGTAAAATTTGCGGCCATCCGCCGCCATGGCTTTCAAGGGTTCGGCCGGTGTAAATTGCGCGCCCCAGCGTTTGGACATGATATCGAGCGACTCCACGACGTCCGCAATCCCGCGCGTATCGGCATAGCGCAGTAAGCCGCCGCGAAACGCGGGAAACCCGGTCCCCATAATCATGGCCATGTCCAGGTACGCCGCGTTCGCCACAACACCTTCATCCAGACATCGTGCCGCCTCGTTCACCATGAGCAGAATCGCGCGATCAACAATCTGTGCATCCGAAAGTTCGTCCGGGGTCGATGGCGTCTTCAACGTGGATAGGATCCGGCGCATCTCCGGATTCTCGACCGCTGTCCGGCCGTTGCGTACATAAAACCCGTTCCCGGCCTTACGCCCCAGGACCCCCTTCTCCTTGTAGAGCACCTGCAAAAGGTCCGCCACCGCCATGCGGTCACCATAGGCGTCCTCCAGCACCTGCGAGACGGTATATCCGATGTCGAGCCCCACCTCATCGGCCAATTCGAACGGACCCATCGGAAGTCCGAACGTGCGCAACACACGGTCCACGCGGGCGTAGTCGACACCGTCATCCAGCATGCGTGTCGATTCGTTCATGTAGGGGAGCAGAACCCGGTTCACGAGGAAACCCGCGCAGTCCTTTACCACGACCGGCGTCTTGCCCAAACGCTTGGCCAACGCGTAGACGGTAGCCACCGTTGCCGGATCCGTGTGTTCACCGGGGATGATCTCGACGAGTGGCATGCGGTTGACCGGGTTAAAAAAGTGCATTCCGATGAAACGACCCGGCCTGCGCAGGGCGCCCGCCATTTTCGACACCGAAAGGGACGACGTGTTGGAGCACAGGATCGCATCGTCTCCCATAACACCCTCCAATTCGCAATGCACCGTGCGCTTGACGTCCAGGTTCTCCACGATGGCCTCAATCACAAGGTCCAGGCTTCCGAACCCCGAGTAGTTCGTCGTGCCCGACAGGCGATGCATCTTCACATTGACCGTCTCAGGCTTCAGCCGGCGGACACGGACCAACTGCTCATAACAATCGTGTGCCGCAGCAAACCCCTTCGCGACTGCCGGCCACTCAATATCTTTCAAGCGCACATCCAAGTCCCGATGGGTCATAAGCCAGGCGATCTTGCCGCCCATGACGCCGGCACCTACGACCCCGACGTGATCGACTGGCGGCAGAACACCATCGTAAGGAAGACCGGGGTCCCCCTTAAGCGACTCGCGGGTAAAGAAGAGTTGCTGCAGGTTCTTGCTAACACGGGAGATAGCCAGCTGACCGAATACGCGCGCCTCATCTTCCAACCCCGTATCCAACGGCCCGGCATAGGTGCGTTCTACCAGATCGATCAACGCCAGCGCCGCGGGATAGACACCGGCGGTTTTTGCCAGCACGCTCTTTTTTGCCGCACGCAGAACGATCGCACGGCCGACTGCCGTGCCATCGAGCAGGCGCTCGCGTAACGACCGTGACGGTGTGCGCGCCGCGTTCGACTGGGCTGGAATCGCGGCGAGAAAGGCCTGAATACCGGCCTCGATGAACTCCGTCGCGACCAGCCGGTCGGCCAGGCCCACGCGCACGGCGCGTTTCCCGTCGATCGACTTCCCGGTCAACATCATCTGCATGGCCTGCCCCAGCCCGACAAGGCGCGGTAGCCGCTGTGATCCACCCCATCCCGGAATAATGCCGAGATTTACTTCGGGTAGGCCCAATTGGGTCGACGCATGGTCACTTACAATCCGAAACCGGCAAGCGAGCGCAAGCTCCAGGCCGCCGCCGAGGCAAGCGCCATGGACCACCGCGAGCGTCGCGCAGGGCGCAGCGGCAATACGTTCAAACAACCGTTGGCCCAGTCGCGCTTTCGCCGCCGCGTCATTCTCATCGGTAAGCTGACGCAGAATCCCGATGTCCGCACCGGCAATGAACGAAGATTTGGAACTGCGCAAAACCAAAGCCCGCAGATCCGGCACGGCTAGCGCCTCGTCAAGCGCCTGACCGAGTTCCGTGATAACGGCTTCATTGAAGATGTTAACCTTCTTATCCGGCACATCGATCCAGAGCGTCACAATCCCCTCGGCACTCCGCTCGATCCTGACCGACGGGTTCACGACTCCACCTCCAACGCGAGGGCGGCGCCCTGGCCGCCGCCGACGCAAAGACTTGCGAGCCCGCGGTGCGCGTTGCGACGCCGCATTTCATGGAGCAGCGTGATGATCAGTCGCGTCCCGGTCGCGCCCACGGGGTGACCGATCGCGACCGCACCCCCGTTTACATTCAGCCGGTCATCATCAAGCGCACCCAGCGCGCGGTCGCGCCCAAGGTAGGTACGGGAGAACGCATCCGACTCAAATGCACGCTGATTCGCCATGACCTGCACGGCGAAGGCTTCATTGATCTCGATCAGGTCGAAGGCATCAACTGTCAGACCCGTTCGTTCCAGCAAACGCGATGTTGCGTAGATCGGCCCCAGCCCCATGCGCTGCCCATCAAGCGCAGCGTAGGCATAATCCACCAGATACCCCAACGGATGCAATCCGAGTTCGCGAGCCCTGGACTCCGCCATGATCAAAACCGCGCCGGCACCGTCCGTTATGGGGCAAGAATTTCCGACCGTAACGGTTCCCGTCTGGCGGTCAAAGTAAGGCTTCAGTTTTGCAAGTGCTTCCATCGTCTGCTCCGCGCGGGGCCCGTCGTCGCGCTCCTGGACCATGTGGTACGACGGCGGCACCGGCACCGGCACAATCTCTTCCGCCATTCGCCCGCCCTCGATCGCGGCGACCGCGCGCTGATGGCTGCGAAGAGAAAAGGCGTCCTGCTCATCGCGCGTAATCGCAAATTCACGCGCAAGCACTTCCGCAGTCGAACCCATCATCATTCCGCAGATCGGGTCCGTCAGGCCCTTTTCAAGACCGACGACCGGCTTCAGGAACGACGGTCGAAATCCGAGCATGGCCTTCAACCGTGCGCCAACCGTGCGCGCCTTGAACAGACCCGTGAACAGTTCGGTCATCTTGCGTCCGTACATCAGCGGGATATTGCTCATCGATTCCGTTCCGCCGGCCACGATCACATCCGCCTGCCCGGCCAGGATCTTATTCGCACCGGTTGTGATCGACTCCATGCCCGAAGCGCAGTTGCGGTGCACCGTGTACGCGGGCAACGATGTCGGCAACCCGGCCTTGAGCGCCAGCACGCGCGCCACGTTTGCGGCCTCGACAGGTTGCGCCACATTGCCGAAGATCAATTCGTCGATCTGCTCCGGCGGAAATTCTGTGCGGGCCATCAATTCCTTCACCGCCACCGCGCCCAGATCATCGGCCGCCATGGCGCGCAGCACCCCACCGGCCTTGCAAAACGGCGTTCGGATTCCATCCACAATTGCAACGCGTTCCTTCATTTCCTCTCGTGCTCCTGTTCGTACATGCTGTTGATCAACTCGCGATGAACGTCTTCGATGACATGCCGCCGCAGTTTCGCGGTCGGCGTGAGTTGCTCATTCTCGACCGTAGGCGGATCGGCCACGAATCGCCAGGCCCGGATGCGCTCCCAGTCTTCGAGGCCGGCATTGATCCGTTCGATCCGTGTCTTCATATAGTCCCGCAGTTCTGCGCCATTCAGCAAATCCATGCCTTCGGCAGCGCCCCGGCGTTCGCGCATGCGCCGCACCGCCTCGCCGTCAGGAAAGAGGAGGCAAGTCACGAACTTCCGATTATCCGCGATCACGGCGGCCATGTCGATCAAGGCATCGTTGCGCAGTGCCTGCTCGATCGGTATAGGGCAGACATACTTGCCCGTCGATGTTTTGAATAACTCCTTGGCCCGACCGGTAATCGTCACGAAGCCATCCGGGTCGATCGAAGCGCGATCGCCGGTGTTCAACCACCCATCCGCGTCAAGGACAGCCGCCGTATCCGCCGGACGGCCATGATAGCCGCGCATAATGTTCGGACCACGGGCCTCGAGCACACCGTCGTCCGCTAATCGCAGTTCAACGTCGGGAAAGGGCAATCCCACGGTCCCCATGCGATTCGCACCCGGATAATTCGCGCAGAGTACGGGTGACGACTCAGTCAGTCCATACCCGTTATACAGGGGCACTCCGATATTGAGAAAGAAACGGCAAAGCTCCGGTGCGAGCGGCGCCCCGCCGCAGACAACGATCTGCAGTCGGCCTCCCATCCCGTCGCGGAACCGCGAATACATCAAGCGATCCGCCATGACATCGACGGCGGAGGCCGATCCCTCGTGCGGCTCATCATCTTCCGCCTTACTCAGGGCCCACGCCGCCAACCGACCCTTCAACCCATCCGTCAACTCGACCTGGGCCACGATGCGATCATGTATCTTCTCCAACAAACGCGGCACGGTCGTCATCACGGTAGGCCGCACTTCGCGCATGCAGGTGCCGACCTGCTGCAGATCGTCGACAAAGTAGATCGGCACCCCACGATCGAGATAGGAATAGACAATCATGCGCTCGAAAACGTGCGCCAGGGGCAGAAAGCTGAGCGCGACACTGGCCGGATCAACGACAAACCTTTCGGCAGCGCCGCGCAACTGCGAAAAGATGTTGCGTTGCGTCAACTCCACGCCCTTGGGCTCGCCGGTGCTACCACTCGTGTAGATGATCGTCGCGAGATCGTCCTCGCGCAGCGCGGCTACCAGTTCCTCGAACGCTGCCGGGTTGCGCATCATCTCCGCTCGCCCATGCAACAGCAACGCATCGTAGTCGTACCGTCGGGCGCCGCTGCCCTTTACCCCGCGACAGACGATCGCGTGCAGGAGGTTCGCGCTGGATTCGGCAAGCGCGAGGACCTGAGGCGACTCGACCAATAAGAAGCGCATGCCGCAGTCGTGGATCTGGTGCCGAAGTCGGGCACTGCTACCGCGCGCAAAAACGGGAACCGTGACCCCGCCCGCGGACATAATCGCGAGGTCCATCACAATCCAGTGGGGTGATGATCGGCCGAGTAGTCCGACGCGATCACCGCGGCGCAGTCCGATGTATCGGAGCCCCAGCGCCAGTAACGTCACCTCGTCGCGCCATGCCGCCGTCGTCATGGGTTGCCATCCGTCAGCATGGCGCTCGAACATGCATGCCGAATCTTGCGCATGCCCTTCGGGGGGTAGTGTATCAAGCAGCGTGCGGCCCGCGGACTGAACGGCTGACGTCATTCGCTCGCCCTCGTAGGTTCCATAAAATCCAGTAGCCCCTCCATAACGAGGCGGCGAGCCGGGTCGTTCAGGCGATGGAACGCATAGATCAGGTTGCGCAGGACGCGAGCGATAATCGTATGCGCGTCCGCGTTCATCTCTTCGAAGTCGAGCATCAAGCCCGTGCCGTCGCCCGTCGAGAGCCGCACCTCCTCGTGGCGCAGGAAGCGCCCAGCGCTGAAACAATCAACCAGGTACGGGGTACGACCGTGCGTGACGCAGGCCAGAAAATGTCCCGGAACATTGCATCCGCCGACGTCCAGATCATTGCGCCGACCCATCAGAATAAAGATGCAACAAAGGCTGATCGGGATGCCCCTGCGCCTATCGAGGACCGACACCAGGTTGCTATTCTGGGGACTGTAATAATCCACGCGATCGCCGGCAAGGCCCTCCTCTTCGAATAGAAACCGGGCCAGGCTAAAGGGATCGGGGCTGTCGGTCGCATCACGGTAACGCTGGCACAGACGATCCAGCCTCAGCGACAAACGATCGGGATCAAACCTCTCACCAAGAAACGCCGCGAGCAAGCCGAGCCCGCGTTCCAATGATTCCTCGAAATCGCGAATCGCAAGCCAGTACTGCCACGCATTGCGGAGCTGGTTGCGGCGGATGTGAAAAAAGGCTTCCTCGATCAATCGGCTCTGTCGCGCATTCAGATCGGGGCCCAACTCGGCAAGCGCGGCCTGGAGCTCGAAGCCGAAGGTCTCGAGTTCACGGCAGATCGTCTGCTGCACGTCTTCAGAATCGTCGTCCAGCAGGTCAATCAGGTACGGCAATTGTTCAGGGTCGGCCATGCGTCATCTTCCTTGAGGCCCTGCCGCTCGAACCCCAGCCCGTCTTCTTCAGACTGCCTTTTCGACGGTCGCGGTCAATCCCATCGTCAGAAGCTGGCGGCAGTGCCGCTCGGCGAGGCCCTTTTCTTCGACCTCAGCCAGGGCGACCCCGCGATGATGCGCTTCGAACATGATCTTCATCGCCAGCGCACGCGTGTGCCCGAAGATCGTCATCAGGGCCTTAACCACAAACGCCATTTCGTTAAACGGGTCGTTATGCAGCAGGACCGAATACAGATCATTCTGTTTCAGTTCCGCGTCCGTCGAGACATCCGGCACCTCAACCGTGCCCCGGTCAGGAGCCGCATAAATTGCCCGGCGAACGATCATATTATGGCATACTTTGGCGCCAATCGCAAGACAGCGCTGCCGTTCACTCGAACCGACGCGCGAGACGGGGCCGTCACAATGCGTCCGCGCGATAGGCAGTATGATCTGTCGCGCCCTCAATACCCCATTCGATTTCATCACGTTCTTTGACCACGAACTCGGCGATAGCATCCCGAAACGCCTCATCGGCGATCCAGTGTGCACTATAGGTGAGAACCGGGGAGAATCCGCGCTGAATTTTATGCGGCCCCTGCGCCCCAGCTTCGAACAGGCTGATACCATGTTCAATCGCCCAATCAATGGCCCGGTAATAGCAGAGCTCGAAGTGCAGATGGCGATAGTCCGCGTGACAACCCCAGTACCGCCCGTAGAGGCCGTCGCCTTTCGTAAAGTGAATCGCGCCCGCAACCGCCACACCGTTACAGCGGGCCAGGAGCAGCAACGCTTGCCCCCGGAATGTGTCCGTGATTCTCACGAAGAAATCCTCGGTCAGGTACGGGTACGCCATCTTCTTGCGAATGGTCTCGAGATAAAGTTCATACATGGCCCGCCCGTGTTGCGGCTCGAAATCCTGTCCGGTTACCAGCTCAATCGATAGCGGCAGTTCGTTTACACGCCGCCGTTCCCGTCGGATTTCGTGGCGTTTGCGCGCCTTAAGCGTACATAGAAACTCATCGAAGTCGGCATAGCCCCGATTATGCCAATGAAACTGGACACCCGATCGAATCAGGAGTCCGTCTTCTTCGTAATATTTCACCTCGTCTTCCGGCACGAACAGGAAATGCAAAGAGGAACATCCGGTCTGCCGCGCAACATTAATCGCCGCACGGATCAACGCCCGCCGAACCCGTGCTCCGTCCACGGCCGGATCCACCATCAACTTCACCCCGGTCGCGGGTGTGAACGGCACCGCCGAGATCATCTTCGGGTAATAGGCCAACCCGTGACGCTCGTACGCCTGCGCCCAGGCCCAATCGAACACATACTCTCCGTAGCTATGCGATTTGACATAAAGATACGTGGCACCCACGAGACGCCCGTCATCGTAGAGCGTCACGTAATGCGGATCCCAACCGCTGTCGCCACCCACCGATCCACTGGCTTCCAATGCGCTCAGAAAGGCATGGTCGGCAAAGGGGAAGGACGCCGGCGTAACGCGCCCCCATTCGACCGGATCGATGGCGCTAAGGCACGGGTCGATCCGGAACTCCAGGCCGCTCTCTGCTCCATTCTCGTGCACAGTTTTGACAACATCAGGCATGCCAGCCGCGACGTCCAATCAATATAGCATCCCATGCCCCACCCCGAAAGCCCGGTTCCCGACAAGACGGGCCAGGCGACGGCTAAACCTTTTTGGCTTTGAGAGGAGCAGTCCAGTGACTATCTTGTCGCGTCCTCACCGACCCCTGAATACGCATGTTACAAAGACATTGAACAACGCAGCTCCGCGATCTGCAACGGATTAACAAGCAAACATGTTGGCGACATACGGACGAAGAGAATGGATCGGTGCGGCATGTATTGCCGCGCCGCTGGCGGCGTATGCACTGGTCGGCGACCGACTGCTCATCGCCGGGTTGATCGTGGCGACATGGCTCCTTGTAGCAGCTTTCTTTCGCGATCCCAAACGTGACGTCCCTTCCGGACCGGGACTCTTCGTCTCACCAGCAGATGGTCGCGTCACGCATGTCGAACGCCTGAAAGATACGGAATACGGAACACTGCTCGGCACCGATGAAGTGATACGGCTCAGCATCTTTCTCTCGGTCGCAAACGTGCACATCAATCGTTCCCCCTGTGCACTCGTGGTTCGCGACGTCATTTACCGCAAGGGACGATTCGGCAACGCCGCGTCACCCCGATCCGCAGAGCGCAACGAGGCGAACATGATCCTCTGCCAGGCCTCCGATGAACACGGCGGCATTCCCCTGATCGTGCGCCAGGTCGCAGGCCTGATCGCGCGGCGCATCGTTTGCGTGAGCGGACCCGGGGCCCGACTCGGGCGTGGCGATAAATTTGGCATGATCAAGTTCGGCTCTCGAACCGAGCTGTTCCTGCCTGCGGACGCCGGAGTCGAGATGGCGGTGAGCGTGGGCGAACGTGTACGTGCCGGCAGCTCGATTGTCGCACGGCAGACAGAACGCCCGATGAGCACGTGAATGTGATCGCTGACCTTTACACGGGATCCATAGCCCTGCAGGCCACCATCAATAGTGGCCTGATCGTGTTCATACTGGTGCTATTGGGCCGATTCATCATCGGCCCCCGCGTCGATCCGGCGAACCCCGGTCGGCATCCAGTGTTCGGGCAGTATACGATTCACATTCCCAATGTCATGTCGTTGCTGCGTTTCCCGCTCGCACTCTGGATGCTACTGGTGCACATCCTGCCTCTCTCACAATCGATGTGGTGGAACCTGAGCCTGCACCTGTCGTTCTGGCTCTGCTGCCTGCTGGACGTGCTCGACGGTAAATTCGCGCGCAAGTGGCACGCCGTGACGGAGGACGGCAAATCGCTGGATCCAGCGTCGGATAAATTTGTCACGTTTGCGCTGGCAATTACAGCGTGGCGCTTCGGCGAGCTGCCGTCATGGGCGATTGCAATCGTTGTCGGACGCGAGGTACTCAGCGTCATTCAACGCGCACGCATGCAGCGCCAGGGCCGCGACGTGAGCGCACGCTGGCTGGGAAAAATCAAGACGGGCGTTCAATTCACGGTACTCTATATCCTGATCCTTCGAATCTCCAGATTTCCGGGTACGGTCGGCCTCGAGCTACTCACCAACTGGGAGTGGTTATTGCCGCGCGGGGCCGACGGCGAACCTGTCGGCCTGATCTTGTGGAGCATCCTGCTGATGTGCTTCTGCACCACGATCTCGCTGTTTCCATTCTTCTCCTCCTTCGGATACGTCAATGATTACCGCGTGGGGTCCTCGGTCGAGTCCAACCGGCCCTGGTATATCGTGACCGTGCCGAACATCTTCACGGTGGGGAATTACCTATGCGGCGTGACGGCTGTATTCTTTGCGATGCCCGGGGTCGACGTACTATACCGGCCCTTTGTGATTCTCTTCTGGATCATGGCGGCCGCTCTCTGCGATGCCTTTGACGGCCCCATTGCGCGACGACTGCGCGCCAGCTCCGAGTTCGGCAACTGCCTGGACGCCTCGACGGACCTCTCCACCTTTGGGCTCGCCGTGGCAGCTGTGATCTTCCTGCTCAACGTCGGGGTTCCAGGCGTGTCGGCGGTCTGGGCCGCTGCTCTCGCCGGCACCTACTTCTGCATGGTGCACACTCGACTGTACCGATTCTCACAGCTTGAGAAACTACGCAAGAACACGGCGACGAAATCCGATTTCGTCGGCCTACCCTCCCCATCTGGCGCGATTGGCGTATTGGTCTTCTTCACCCTTTTCCACCCGCTGGAACTCCTGACCCCGGTCCAGACCATTCCGCTGTCGTTACTGATCCTGATGACCTCGGCATTAATGGTCAGCCACTACGACTTCCTGAGCCACTCAAACTCATTGAAGGTGCCCTTCTACCGTGCGTTCATGATTCCGGCTGTCTTCCTGGGATTCGGCACGCTATTCGTACTCGTCTTCCAGCAGCCGTTCGTCACGAACCACTTCGCGCGCGAATTGATATTCTACTTCAAGGCATGTTCGTGGATACTTGCGACCGTGCTGCTAATCTACATCCTTCATTCCCTGCGTCGCGGCAAGGTTGCACCGGACGTCAGCGGGAACCCGGAGGTCTGAGTCCAACTATTTCCGCCGAGACGAACCGGCCCGTGGCCGGGGCCTTGTCGGCGCAGCACCTGGGCCCCTGAAGCCCAGTAGCTCGATATCAAAAACAAGCGTAGAATCCGCCGGAATATATTTCCCCTTCGCTTGCGATCCATAAGCCAGGTGCGGCAGCAAACCAATCTTGCGCTTCTCACCGGGCTTCATTTGAAACACCACCTCGCTCCAGCCGGGAATCACCCCCCCGCGCCCGAGGGTGAACTTCACGGGCACGCCGCGCGCGAAGGAACTATCGAACATTTTGCCGTCAACAAGCCAGCCTGCGTAATGTGCGGTCACAACCGAACCCGTCCGCGGCGACTCGCCCTTGCCTTCCTTAAGCACGGTCGAGATCAGTCCCGATTCAGAGACCGATACATCCATGCCGTTGAAGACCTTGGCAAGCTTTTGACGTGCGACCATCTTCTTCGGGTCCCCGGCGAACGCGAGTGCCTTGACGAACGTCTCCTCATCAGCCCTGAAAGATTCGGCCTCCTTACCTATACGCAAGATCTTCACGGTGTTCAGCGTGTCGCCCTTGCGAATCGCGTTGACCACATTTTGACCGCGCACAACCCGCCCGAAGATCGTGTGCTTGCCGTCCAGCCACGGCGTGGCCACGCGCGTAATGAAAAACTGACTCCCGTTCGCGCCCGGACCCGAGTTCGCCATCGAGAGCACGCCGGCACCGCTATGCCTGAGCGTCGGGATAAACTCATCGGGGAAACGGTATCCGGGGCCGCCCATGCCGTTGCCCAACGGACATCCTCCCTGGATCAGGACGTTCGGTTCCGCACGGTGAAACGTCAGGCCATCATAGAAATGCGTACCGGACGGCCGGTTGCAGGGCTTGGTCCCTTCCGCAAGGCCGACGAAATTAATGACCGTCAGGGGAGTGAATTGGTGATTGAGCTTACAGAGAATCTCGCCCCGTGTAACCCGCAGGAGTGCGTAGACGCCATTTTCCAGCTTCGATGTATCAAAAGATCCGTCCTTGCGCGCGGCCTGAGCGGGCAACCCGGCACATATTGCCACGACGAGGCTCGCCCCCACAAAACGTTCGATCACCTTTCTACTCGCTCCTATCGGCGTTTCGGAATTCGGATCAGATCCGTGTTATCCTTTAATCGGTCATGGAATTTAACACATGCCGCCGATTCGCACTAGTACCTGATCCAACCTCGGGATTTACACTGCTCTAACCAGGAATGAATATTGAATTTTCCCGCGACGAGATCATAAAGAACAAGCTGTCAGATGCGCACCTGCAATCCTTGTGCCGGCAGACTGGAATAAACTCGTGAGTCCATCCTTTATCATATCCTTCGGCGCCATGCTCGGGCTCGGCGTGTGGGACATCGCCTACACGATTCACCTTCAGAAAATACGACACGAGCAAAGCACGGCACACATATCGTGGATCGTATTCCTCCTGGCCGCGGCATCCGCCCTGTTGGTTCAGCGCGTACCGGCCGTCGCAACATTTTCGGCGGTCTTTCTTATACTCGGGCTCGTTCTCTGGCCAAGCATCGGGTTGTTACGCCTGCGGGCGTACCGAACCGTGAGCCTGACGCTGGCAGCACGGGTCGTTCTCTTCCTGGGCATGCGCCACTGGTACACATGATGTCCGCGGCCGGAGACTATGTCATTCTGCTGCACGGCATGGGGCGCACCGCCATGTCGATGCACCGGCTGGCGGCCGCGCTTCGCTCCGCAGGATACCAGCCGGTGAATCGCTCCTACCCCTCGCGACGCCGCAAAATCCATGACCTGAGCGAGCAGTACCTGCGCGGGCTGATACGCAGACACTGCCCGGATCCCACCCGCAAGATACATTTCGTGACACACTCGCTGGGCGGTATCATCGTGCGTTATTACCTGCGGGACCAACGACCGGAAAACCTGGGCCGGATCGTCATGCTTTGCCCCCCGAACCAGGGAAGCCCGCTCTCGGACTACTACGCCCGCAATCCGCTGATGCGCATCGCGGCAGGCCGGGCGATTGCGGAACTCGGAACCGATCCGGCGAGCCTGCCCAAGGCGCTCGGTCCAGTTGACTACGAGGTCGGCATTATCGCGGGCGATCGCTCCTTGAACCCTTTCCTCGCGCGGCATATCGCCGGCAGCTCTGACGGCAAAGTCTCCGTGGCAAGTGCTGAACTCGAAGGCATGCGCGACTTTCTGGTGATCCATAAATCCCACACGTGGATCATGTACAGCCAGGCGGTTATCGAGCAGATCCTGTGTTTCCTGAGCGACGGCCGCTTTCGATCGA
>CAJWTS010000055.1 GCA_913047795.1 uncultured Verrucomicrobiota bacterium
CCATTACGCACATCATAAACCCCGAGGAGATGCAGAATCGGACGGCCGGGGATCGTCTTGACTCGACCCAACAGTTTCGCCAACTTGTCAAAGTAGACCTTGCGCTTTGCCGTTGTCGCCCCGGAGAGCCTCGAGAACAGCAGCTCCGATGCGCCGCTGGCATAGTCGTCGAAGCGCGCGGTTCCCCATAACGTGTCATTCTTCGCGAGCATCGCGTCGCGCACCGCCGGGGTGGCGGTGTTCGCATACGACTGCACGCGCCAGAAATTGTCCCGGGAATAAGCTGCCGGGTTTGAGCCATAACCGATCGGCAACGCCGTATACTTCTGCAACAGGGTGGCGGCGAGATCCTTCACCTTTTTCTTGCGGTCGGATCCCGATTGATCCCAGTAGCCGAGGCCGATCAGGCCCCGGGTCGTGCTCTCGTTGACATACATATCGTCGAAATAGGTCTGGTACGGGTACTTCTTGTTCAACTCGGGATGATAGTACCGCAGCAACCACATATAGGTCGCCGCGGCCGTTTGGCCCCCGCGTCTGTAATCGCTCTTGAGCAAGGTTTTCTCCGTGATCATCCGCTCAAAGAGCGCTGTATTCAGCGTATAATCCGTCCAGCCGCTGCCGTAGCGCGTCGCGATCAGGTGATTGAATATATTGATTGGGAAATGCCCCTTGGTGATCTGGGCACCGACACCTTTCTCGAACGCAGCATTGAGTTTCAGTGCCTGCGCCTTGTCGCGCACGGGAATGGCGCCCCAACTCCAGCCCTTCTTGCTGGAACCGACAAACTTCGCGATCCGCGCAAAACGCACGTTGTCTCCGGTCGGGTTCCACTTACTCATCGCGGCCGCCAGTACCTCGCACTGGAAATCGATGATGTCCACGTCCTTCGGCGGCGTCAACGTCGCCTGCAGTGAACTCAAGCTCATCGGCGTATTCGCGACCGTCAGGCGTACGATCTCCCGCGCGGCCGCCAGGAACCCGTCCCGATTCCCGACATTACGTGAAATCTCAAGCTTGGCCATCTGCTCACACAAGGGATTGGGACCCGGTATCCGCGCCGCCATCGTCAGGGCCGTCGCACGCCGAAACGCTTCATCCAACGGCCCGATACCGGCGAGCCAGGCCACCGATTCGGTAACGATTTGCTGCTCCTTCGCGGCGGCTTTGGCCTGTTTCGTCACCGCCTTATCCAACACGGCAACCTGCTTCCCAAGATCAGCCGCCTTGGTCTGCAGCGCCTGGAGCTGATCGGTAATCTGTTTTACCTTATTCGCATCAGCGGGATCGGCGGCGGCCTTGGCCTGCGTCTGCTGGATCACCGCCTGCCGGGTCTGCTCCTGCGCCTGCTTCAAGGCGCCGAGCTTCTGGCGTTCCGCATCGAGCGTTTTCTGCATAGCCTGCAGGCGCGTTTTCGCTCCTCCGCTGTCCGTGCGAATGCGCTCACTCCATTTCTTGAAATCAGTATGGGCAGGCTGAAAGATTGCCGTACGCGTGGTGGCGCTGTACGGGACCCAGTTCAGCGCGGCGAGGTGACGGGCGACTTGCGATTTGTCGTTCCCGTGTTTCCCACTGTTGCGCCAGGCGTAATAAACGTATGCCTTTGCCGCGGCAGCGCTCAACGCCAATGGACTTGTCGCGACATGCTTCTCCCCGAAGCGAAAAATGGATTTCCCGAAGTAGTCTTTTTCCAGCTTGTTCTGTTCGTCACGCGGATAACTGCTGAAGCGCCTCCATATCTCGTCCTTAACGATGGTGTAGATGTCGTCGCGCGCAAGATGCCAGGATTCCTTCAGGATCAAGTGATCCAACGCCGCATCCAGTGTCGTGCCAACCCCGAGTGCGTTCATGATCGCGGCTTCCCGCGTCGGGACGCCAGCAAGGACCGCCGCGCATTGCTTGTAGGTTTGAGGATCCTTGCTCGCATTGAAAAGCGCTGTAGACGCAACTACACGCCCGCGAAACGCCTCCGGATATTTCGCGGCGAGCTGCGCCCACTGTTCTCCGGTTGCAAGGTATTGCGGAATCGGCGCGTTCCAGGGCTTCCATTTCCAGTCCAGCATCTTCTTCTGCTCAGCGAGCGGGAGTCGGCTGAAGGAGGCGAGAAAGAACTGTTTGCGGAGCGCTGCGAGATTATTGCGAAATCCGCGATTCGGATCCCCCTCGGTAAAGAGGTCGATCGCGTTCCCCAGGGCCTTGCTCGTCAGCGATGCCGCAACATAAGCCGTGGCGGCCTGGATCACTCGCCCGTACTCGGCCTGAAGCAGTTCCGTCTCCTTGCCCGCTGATGCAGCGAGGTAAGTAAGGTTCTCGATCACGAGGGTCAGTCGCAATTTACGCCCCTGGTCACCGCGAACCAATGGAATCAACCGCCGACCGGAGGGTGCCGCGGCGAACATCGCGGAGTTGGGACGATTGAGCCCGTGGATGAGCCAGTCAAGATCATCCCAGTAATAGAGCCGCTCAGACTCGATCGGGCTTTTCTCGGCGAAGATGATGGCCAAATGGGCCGCTACCGCGGGAAAATCATTGCGGCGGCGGGCTTCCCCGATGAACCAGCCGTCATACTTTCGCACAAGCGGGCTTGCGCGAAAGCGACTGCCCTCTTCCTTTATGAAACGATACACGTCGTCCTTGGCCTGCATGTAGTCGATCAGCAGGCGATACATCGTTGCCGCGACAACGGAGGCCGGTTGTCCCGATTTGGCCTTTTTCAGGTACCCCTTACAGCGTGCCACGGCGGTCTGGTAATCGCCCGAAAGAACGGCACTCTCGATCGCCCGATTCAATAACTCGAGTGAAGGCTCGGCCTGTCGGCGGATGTAGCTCTTAAGCGCCAGACTCGCCGCGAAATTGCGGCCCAGGGCTTTCCCCAGATCCAGCAAGCGGTAGACGTCCCCGTCAGTAGCCATCTCCGCGTTCTGCTGAATCCGCGTGCTGAGTTCATCAAAGATATCGTGGCGCTCATCGTATTCTTCACCGCGCACAACCGTGGAGATCATGATCGTCAAAAGGGCAAGGCCGACACATCGAGCCATCGCATTCCAGGGCGGCAAATGCCGTGTATTCACAGTTTCTCCTTCAAATCGTTTCATTGTTCCAACCTCTTTCATACCGATAACGTAACGACCCCGGGGCCTAACTTGTTGCACTCGATGCGCTCGTCGGGCCGTCTACCGTCTTTTCCTTATCCCGGCCCAATTTCTTTCTGATCTTGTCCAGAATCACCTGCGCCTTCGGCGCGTACACACTACCGGGATACTCGAAGACGAGCTCCTGACACTTTTCCAACGCCTTTTCCAGATTACCCATGCGGTAGGCGACGATAACCCACTTAAGCAGCATCGAATCGAGAAAAGTCTCATCCTGGTAATCGAGAAAGACCTGCCCCAAGAGATCGTCAGCAACGACGTATTCCTTCCCCTGGATATGATAGTCGATCACCTTTCCCAGCGAACGTCCGGCAAACGGGCTGTCCGGGTAACGCTTGGCACATTCCTTGTAGGCCCGAATCGCGGTTTCCTTTGAGACCGGCTCATCGGTTTCCTCGGCGAGTTCGATCGCCTGCGATTCCAAAATCTCGGCGATCCTGAACTGGGCTTCCGGCTGCGAAAACGCGTTCTCGAGTTGCAGAACCTGGTTATATACGGCGATCGCCTCCTCAATCTCTCCGCGCGCGGCCAGCACCTTGGCGATTCCCATCAGGGCCCGGTCGACCAACGGCGAGTCCGGGTAGAGCTTATGAAATATTTTGCAGGTCGCCATCGCCTTCGCGAGATCGTCCTGGGCCAGGTACAACTCCCACTTCAGGCGGAAGGCCTTCTGACGCATCGGGCTTCCCTCCAGGTCTACCGTGGTCAATGTGAAATCGGTGCGCTCCAGACCTGATTCCGCCTTGGCCGAAGCGCCATCGCGCAGCCCCATGCTGTTAAAGATTCGCGCGAGCTCAAGATAGGCCTCGGCTTCCACCATATCCTTCTTGGCTTTCACGAACGAGTCCTGCACCACGTTCTGATCAATCGTCGGCAGATCATTAATCTCGCCGTATACCCGTACCTTCGCCGTGATCTCAACCGCATCACCGCCGGCAATGTGCCTCTCGTCGGTGTAAGACGCCATGATCTCATCCGAAAGCACCGCCACGAGTCGACTGTCGGCTCGATCCGCATTTGACCCCTTCAATCCGGCGTTCACCAGGAGTTCGCCGGTGAACTCTCCGCTGTGCCCGGTGGTTTCCACAAGGTCCACCAGGAGTTCGTCGCGAATCTCAAATGTCGGTTTACGATCCGCCTTAAGAAGATCCGTCACGTCGATCGTATCCTCCTCCTCTGTTCCCTCCTTCTCAAGCTTCTGCGATTTGAATCGCGAGACCAGCTTGATCCGGGCGTTATCCCGATTGTCGCTCACATCCAGGTCGGCATCACGCAGCTTGAGAAACACGGGTTGATTAATAAACGCCCCCAAGGTCTTGCTCTCGAAGGTCGCGAGCGTAAACGTCAGCGCGGCGCTGGACACAATCCTTATCATCTTCTCGCGCGGCACGTCCTTGTCCCCCGCCTTCGTATTGTCATCAATGTAACGTGCATACACCTTATCGCCGCCGATGATCTGCAGCGTATTGTCGTTCGGGACTGGCGAATTGAGATCGGTCGCCACCGAACCGATATAAATCTCGGCCTTTCCCGTCAGTGGCACACAGACCGTGGTCTCCGTGTCACCGGCTTCGGTGCGAAGCGCAACGGTGATATCCTTGCCCTGTCGCTTAAGAATCGGAAGATCGGCGTCCTCGATTTTCACATAGATGCGCCGGCCGGCCTCAGCCAACTCGATCTCCGGACTGGCGGGATCGATAAATGTTCCCACCAGACTCAGCGCCTTGATGGCCTTGTTCCAGTGCGACTGCGCAAAGTGTGACATACCGATGTAGAAATAAGCCTGATTGGCCCAGATCGTATTTGGATAACGGGACGTAATCTTGCGCAAAATCGAAAAGGCGCCGCTATAGTCCCGCTTGTGAAAATGGCAGACACCGGTCAGGTAGAGGCCCTCGAGGTATAGCTCCTTGTCGTCGCCCTCGATCTCCTCATCCTGCTTCTTCAGGCGCAGCAGGTGTTTCGCCGACTCGATCGCCTTGTCGAAGTCCTGCTGATCGTTGAAATGTCGCGCGAGCGCGAGGTGCGCTTCGTAACGGGTCTGACTCGTGGGGTGCTGCAAGATGATCGTCTGCAGCATCTTGACGCCACGGTCATACTCCGTGGCCTCCAGCAACTCCTGGGCGCGCTTCAGCAATCGCCGTGCCGCGAGGTCGGTTGCTCGATTTCCCTTGGCCTCCCGTGCGGCCTGTACCGGCAAACAACAGCTCGCTGTTGCGACCACGACCAGCGCGACCAACAAAACCCGTATCCATCGATTCCTACTATTCAGACCGTACATACCTATCCTCCAGGATTCAGCCAACGCGAGCGATTCATGTCGCGATTCGTTACCGATTCTTCTGATACTTGTCTTCCATGGCCCCGCCGATCTCGACAAGCTCATCGCCTTCCCCTGCCGCCTTGATCGCTTCACCGAGGCCTTCAAGACGCACATGTGCCGTTCGTGACTGAGAAGCAACGGGGTAACGCTTCAACACACGCCGCAGGGCGGACACCTCACGCTTGCGTTCCTTAGTCGACCGATAGACATCCGCGATACGCAGTGCAGCCGTAGGGGCAAACTCCTTAATAAATTGTTCGATCTCGAGCAACTCCTGAACGGCCTGTTTGGGCTTTTTCCAGGCAAGCAATGCATCGACGATCTCCCAGGCTGTCTTACGCGGATCGTCGACCTGCCGAAAGGCAGCTATTGCCTCCTGGTACTCCCCGCGCCATACGTGGAAGTGCGCCTTGTAGTACCAGGCCAGTTGCGCATATCGGTCCAATGTCGTTACATCCAGCGCGAGCGGCAGGCAACGCTTCAGCTGACTCGCGGTAAGCCTATCATACATGCCATGAAAGAAGTCCAACGTCTCCCACTTGCGGTACTCTTCACTCCGGACCTTGGACAACACGGGCTCTACCATCTTTGTGTCACGACTCCAGAGATTGCGCGCCACACTCACGATCGTGCCGTCCGTCATGTCATCCCATCGAAGTTTGTCCAGCAGGTTGCGCGCGAGCTTGGCGTTTCCCAGCTCCGAGTAGAACATGTAGATCACGGTCGTGATCTGCGCCGTGGTCATCTTCTCGAAGTCGTAGCGGCCGTAGTACGCCTCGACCTTCTTCGGATACGAGCGATACCACTTGATCCACTTCGTGATTCGGTCAAAATTGCCTTCCTTCTGGAATTTCGCGAACTGTTCGTCCAGGCGCTGATGCCACTTGGCGCGATCGTCTTCCGCCAGGAAATACATATCGATCACGCTCTTTTGGTAGTTGTCGTCGCCGAGAAACTTGCCGGCCACCTTTGGCGTCCAGTACTTATAGTACGCCTGGCGTTCCTTAACCTTGTCCTTCGGGAAGCCTCCATTGGACAGGACATGACCCTTCACCTGGGACCAGTACGTTCGGTCCACATTTAAGTCCTTGGCGACGCGATGCGGTCGATGGTGAAAGGTGCTTGTTTCGATGTAGAACTTGCGTAGTTCGGCCTCGTTGGGCACCGTACGCACGTAGTAGCCGACAACCCGCGGCAGTGCCGTCCAGCGCGCGTCGTGGTTCGTATTCTTGAACTCCACGGCCGAGCGACGGTAGTACTTGATCGCATCCGCTGTGCGCTTCTGCTTCATCAGATTTGCGGCCAGACTATTAAGGGCGAATGCCGCCAGCGGATGTTTCGTATAGTCCTCGTCGGTCACCATCTCCACCCAATTCTTGAGCGCATTCTCGACATCACCGTTACGCGAGTGGCAACGCCCCGTGTAGTACAGGGCCGGCGCGGCGAACGCAATCTCGTTGGGAAAGTAGTCCAGAATCTCCTGATAAGCCTCGATGGCCTTGAAGCGCTTGTCATCATTCTCGAGGGCCAGCCCCTTCTTGGTCAATGAATAGGGAACCCCTTTCGATGTTGGAAATTCGGCAACAAAAGAATCGTAGGCCGCAACCGCTTCGCGCCAATGCTTCTGCGTATAGCGGCTGTCCGCCTCGGAGAGACTATGCGCCTCGAAGGACTCCAACTTCATCCACTGCTTCTCGCTAAGTTGAACGTCAAGCTGACCCGCCGTGGCGACCACGGCCAGCGCAGACAAGATACCGACGAATAATGATCTTATATGCATAATTTACAGGAATAGATGCCGATTCGAAACTGATGGTAACTTTAGCATGTTGTATACCAACGAGATATCACGGGCCAAACGAATACTATGCCGAATCGCCCCCTCAATAAAAAGAACGGAAAATCGAACATTTCGACCTACCGCCATTCGAAACAGCACTCATTCTTTTTTTAGGGCCCTCGATTCTCGCCCGTAACCGACTACAAATGCAGCCAAACTGTGTACTCGACTACGCACGTGATTCCACCTCCTGAGCCCATCCCTATGCTCGGAAACGGTCTCCGAGCACCGGCAGAGCAACCGAGATCGCTCGGGCCTCTCCCTAAATCCGGTTGTCCCTAAGACGGCTTTTCGGCCAGAAAGTATGCGCGGCCGATACCGCCGGTCAGGCTCAGGTCGTTCAAGGCGTCGAAGATCTGAATGTTCTCGAAGCCGGTCTGCACGAGACCGGTTTGCAGCTCTTCCACGGAATAGCAGCGCTGGGTGAGCTCCAAGTCCGTGCGGTCCCAGGCTTCCTGCACGGATCGGAACAGCGTGATTGCCACCTGCCCGATCCCGGAGCTCTCGTCATAAGTGGGCCGGATAATGCAGACGTAGTCCTCCTCATTCAGTACCGAGCAACCCAGCCAACGCGCCCGATAACCGGTCTCCAGGTTCAGATCCATCAGGAAATAGCCCCCGTTCGACAGGCAACCATAGACATTCCTGAAGACCCGGCATAGCTCATCGAAATGCATCACGTGGTTCAGGCTATCAAACGCCGCGATCACGCCCTGATACATCGGTAACCGATCAAAATTTCGCGCGTCGTTCAACTCGAACGCGGCCTGCGGCGCGTTCTCGCGCGCGTAGCGCAGCATCTCGCCCGAGCCATCGATTCCTGCCACGTCGAAACCACGCTCACTTAACGCCTGTGCCAACTGGCCCGTACCGCAGCAGAGATCGAGAACATGGGCGCCCGGCGTCAGGCGCTTCAAAAGCAATCGCTCGATGATGGCGTAAAAACGATTCGTGGAATCCGGCCCGAGGCTGCGGTTGTAGACCCACGCAAAGGCATCGTAGTCATCGTAGCGTTTCAAGGCCTGCTCCTCCGCGTTCAGCCGTGTCGTGATCGGCCCTACTGCAGAAACAAGTCGTCGATGTCGGGCGCGACACCGAAACTGGTCAACGCATCCGAGTAGCGGTAGTACACCTCAAGGCAGAGGGCGCCGAGAGCGGTCGTGTAGACGCGGCCACCCGCATTGGCATGTGCGTCGCCGACCGGATCCCAGCTTCCGGCGTTGTCGCCGTCACGACTCTGATTCCCAAGCAACACGTCCCGGATTCGCCGATTCCACCAGATTCGATGTTCGCCGCCCATGTTGTGCATGGCGTAGGTCGCGTAGTACCAACGGTAGAAGTTCTTACTGCGCCAGTCCGGCACACTGCGGCGGACGAGCTTGGCCGCGTTCACCAGGACCTCGGACTGCACGCCTGTTCCGATGAACTGACGCACAACCATGCCGGCCGGAGTCAGGTTGGGACTTCCGGCGCCATAATTCTGGTCCGCCGCAAAGGTATAGCCCACCCCACCCCTGCTGCCCTTGCCACCGCCCTTATCCGTCAGCGAGTCCACGTAGAGCAAGGATCGCGCATAAACGGAGTTATCCACCTTGATGTTTGCCAGTTTGGCCGTCTTCAGCGCTTGAACACACCAGCCGGATACGGACATGTCGCTGGTTCCTGAGTTCGCGGAGTAGCGCCAGCCTCCGTCGCGATTCTGCGCACGCTCAAGATAGTAGACCGCTTTGCGCGCTGCGGAACCGATGCGCTCATCACGCGCGCGACCATAGGCCTCGCACAATGCGATCGTGGCAATCGAGTGGTTGTAGAGATTCAGACTGAGCATACCGTCGCCGCGTTGCTCTTTCATCAGGGCCTCGACGGCGCGCAGCACGTTGCGTCGATAGGCGCCCTTACGCGCGGTGTGTCCACCGCTCAAGAAGGCCAGGATCGAGAACCCGGTGATCCCCACCCGGTTCCCCTCCTGCCCCTCGTACTTGCCGGGATCCCACAATCCGGTCGCCTCCTGGTGAACGGCCAGCCAGTGCAATGCAGCATCAACCGAGGAGCGCGCGCGCATATCGCCCTGACGCTTCATCGTTCGAAAGAAATCGCCGCTTCCGAAAAAGTTGATACTGACCGGCCCGAGGGGTCCGATCGTTGGAGCCTCCTGGTTGCCGAATGTTTTGGGCAGCATCGTGAGAGACCGACTCGGCCGTGGCGCCATGTTGGCAAAATAGCGTTGTGGTTTGCTGGCCGGATTCGGTTTCTCGTACTGAAAAATGTCGCCCGCGTCTTCCGTTTTGGCTGCAATCGGATTGACCGCCCAAGCGATGGTTTCCGAGACCTCGACAATCTCTTCAGCCGCATCAAGATCGATAGGCTCCGACTCCACTTCGATCTCCGGCGTCTCGATCTCGAGCTGACGGACCTGGACGACCTGCTCAAAGACAGCCACGTCGCTGGGAGCCACCGACATCACAAAGTCAGGCCGTTCGTCCACCTCCACAGCGTCCAGGTCGTCGCGCCGCTCCCGCAGGATGTCCCGCATCGGATCGCGCAATTCGAATTTCTCCACGATCGGTTCGTTTATCTTGAACTCAAACTCCTGGAGCACTTTCTTCGTCCGATGCTGGGCCGCCATACGCCAGAATACAGCCACAAGCACAAGCATCACGAATACGCCGAGACCCATCAGCATGGCCCGTACGTTGATGATCTCGATGTGCCCACTACCGTCGCGAGTGGATGCTGAACGTTTTGCTGACATTAGGATTGGAACTTGAATACTAGAGAAATGGAAATTGGAAATTTGGATATAACGTTACAGCTCATCCGCCCGATGCCGATCGACATTACCCTTGTTCTCCGATCTCAACCGTTGCCGACACCTTCGATATTCCGGCATCCGCGCAGCAACTCATGACAGCCGCGACATGCTCCCACTTAACCCGACGATCGCCTCGAATCACAACGGCCTGGTCTTTGTTGCGCACCCGCGCCCGGCTGAAACTCACCGTCAGCGACGGCAGGCTCATCTGCTCGCTATCTACGTGATAGCTCGTTCGACCGCCCGGGCGATATTTCACATTCACCACGATCGGTTTTGCCGGAGGCTTCTTGACCTTTATCTCTTTACTTTGCTTGGGCAGATCGATGCTCAGGTCCTGCTCCAACTTGATGAACGAGGTCGTAGCGAGAAAAAAGATAATTAAAAGAAACACGCAGTCGATCATCGGATCCATGTTGACCCGCATCTCATCCTCTTGTTCGTTTTCCAGAAAGTTCATCGAATATCTCCTTGTGTTGAGTCGGCCTGACGCCGGACGGCGTCACGATTAGGTCTCCTTACCGCCGCACAGCAGCGTGGCGAGCCCCATTCATTCGGCCTTCCTTTTGATACGGGCCAGTTTATGCACGAATTCCGCGACCGTTCCTTCACAGTCCGCAATCAACGTATTCAGCTTCAGGTTGTACGTGAAAAACACAAACAGCGCCGGCACCGCCACGCAAAGACCAAACGCGGTGGTCAGCAACGCGATCTTGATTCCGGAGGCCATCAACTGGGCCTTACCCGCACTCGGCGCATCACTGGCAAGACTGTCGAAACAAGCGATCATGCCAACAACCGTTCCCAGCAGTCCCAGCAGTGGCGCAACCGCGGCAATGAAAGTCAGTCCGCGCAACGGCATGCGCAAGAATCCAATCTGCTTGCGCGCCTCCGATTCGCAACGGACGCGAATATCCTCCTCGGTCGAGTCCTCAAAATGAAAAACCATGCGCCGGCATATGGCAGCAAGCAGTCCTTCTTGCTGACTGGCCAGATTTTCGAAACGCGGCAGATCCTCGTTCGTCAGCGCGTCCGCCGCCTGGTCCACAAACCCGTCCGGGCATTGCTTTGATCCGCGATAGACCATGCCGCTGTTGATTGCGACCACGATGACGGCCAGCAGCAACAGGGCGATCGGATACATCAGCGGACCACCCTTTCGAAAGCGATCCCAGAGCGTTTCGCGACCGGCAATCGACGTTGGACCGAGCCCCGATACACGGGTCCAATAGCGCATGGGTTCCTGCGTGCCTGCCGAACGCTCTACTCTGAACGAACCGCCCCTGGCGCCTTTCGCGCCAACTTTGGTAACTCTGAAAAAGGACGTGTTGTTCTTGTAGATGTCCCCGACTTCGAGCGAACTGATGTCCACATCCGTCGTCACCTTGAACACTTTCTTGTCACCGCCCGTCAACTCGTCCTGTTCACTCTCGGCCACCTGGTCCGCGTCATCCATCAACGCATCGAATTCGGGGACCTGGGCAACAGCCACGTTGAACGTGAGCAACATCATCAACCAGACTACAGTCTTCATCATTCTTTCTCCTGACATGGATTTATCATTCGTTACATCGCGACGGCACACGTTCACGTTCATATCGATCGTGCGGCGGCGCCGTCAATTCAGTTCAGTTTTGCCAATTGCTTCATCACAGTGGGGAGCAGGCGTGCCGCCTCCTTCAGGACACGCGGCTTGCCAGTGGGAAACTCTCGCAGCGTGCGCTCGAGGAAGACATGCGCTCGCTCCCAACGCTCAAGGCGCATGGCGCACTTCGCCGCTTCGAGACAGGATTCTTCGCGAGCATACAACCGAATACTGTCCTCGAACTGCTTCATGGCTGCCTTGTCATTCTCGTGCAATTTTGTCGCCTGGTAGACCCCGAGGTAATACATCGCGTCGGCCTTAACGTCCTGGTAGGTATCGCTGCGCAACAAACCGGCCAACCGGGGCAACGCCTCCACGGCGTGTCCGTCACGAATCAATGCCGCCGCGTCGTAGAGATCCAAATGCGGGCGACTCAGAGAGTCGGAATAGCGCGCCGCAAACTTCTTGTGCAAGGCATGCATCTCGGGCCATTTCTTGAGCTCGATGGCGGTACGCGCGGTATAGACGTAGGCCTCCTCGATGGCTTCGAAGCTGGCGTAGGAGGGATATTTCACGATTCGATCGAAGGCATCGTAGGCACGCGGGTAGTCGTGTTTTCTGTAAAAGCAACGGCCGACCATGTGCAATGATTTCGCGCGCGCCTTATTATCCTTAAGATCACGATCGCTTATGAACGGTTCGAGCACACGAATCGCATGGTCCCATTCCTCCAACTTCCAGTAGATGAACCCGAGCGCATAGCGCATGGCTCCGAGGTCGAGTTCGTCCGGCGGCGGCATACGTATGCCGTTAAAGGAAGGATTGCTCTTGCGCAACCAGTCTTTGCGCGGCAGCGCTATCGGATCGTCGTCTTTGTCTAACGCATTCCGACCATACTCATCCAACAAGGTGGCGTAAGCGCGTATGCCGTCGTCAAAGGCATCGTTGCGCGCGGAGTGGTAGCCGAGCAACTTGAGCGCCGACACCCTCAACGGATCTTCGCGCATGCCGTCCGTATAGGGCCGATAGGTATCGATCAGTTTGGTGTATTCTCGAATGGCGATGTATTCCCGGCCGAGCGCGTAGCGGGCCACGCCATGCAGTTCGTCGTCCCGCGAGAAAGAGCCATGGCCGCCCGATCGCCCAGGGGGGTATCGCTGAAGATAGGTGCTGAGAATATCGATCGCGATGCGATGTTTGCTCAGTCCGGCGTACAACTCGCCGGACTTCAACATGGCAAGCTGGGCGTACTCCTTGGCGTTCGGATCACGTGTCCAACCATGAAACGACTTCTTAAACGCAGCGGTCTCGAACGCCATGGACGGGTTCACCACACGCTTCCAGAGTTGCTCGGCCAGGCGCCGCCGGTTCGCCTCCGTTTTACCGGCGTCCCCTTTTGCGAGCTCCATGGCAATCCAGTACTCCGCTTCGCCGATGTGTTTATTCTTCTGCGGAAAGTTCCGCACCATCCACTTGTAAGCCGCGATCATATTCTGGGTGTGTCCCTGCAGGTACCAGCAATGCGCCACGCGCAAAGCAGCCTCATAAACCTGTTCCGCAACTTCGTCGACGCGCGCGGGCTTCCACGGGCCGCCGGCGACGTCCCCCTGCGCTGTCTGGGGCGGACCGTAAGTCTTGATGAAATTGCCGTAGGCCTTGGCGGCGGCCGAAAAATCCTTCTTGATGTAATACAAATCTCCGATGTAGTAGGTCGCGTAGCGTGCCGCTGGGGAATCTTTGCCCTCCCGCTTCACGATTCCACCCGCCGCCGCCAGTGCCTTGCTCACTGAATCCCCGTCATCAGCACGGGTCAGCATCGAACGCATATACTCGTTGGCTTGTGATGAGGCCGCCTGGCCGGCGCTGTTCGTCAGGCCGGCGCTTTTACTCAGCTCGTATAGATCCTGGTACGCTTCGAACGCGCGTTGGATCTGTCCGGCAAGATCCGCGATGTTCGCGATGGACTCCAGGATCTCGATCCGGTAGGGCGTGGTTTCATCGATCTCGAGGGCCTTTTCGAAGGAAGTGATTGCGGACTTCCACTCCAGGTCAGCTGTGATCGTGATCAAACGCGCTTTGTAGTTCTTTACGAAACAGCGTCCAATTTGCGTGTAGAGATACGACTCCATATGTTGCTGCGCCAAGACCGTCTTGGGGTAACGCTTCAAGACGTCGCGGTACTGCTCGATCAGACCATCGACCGCCAGCTCGCGATCCAGCTGTTGCTCAAGCACGCGATCAATCAGGAACACCTCGCCCTCCGCGGCCGCGAAAGTCCCGGCATTATCCGCAATCTGTTTGCGAATGAACGCGATCTCCTTTTCATTCTGAATTTCAGCGCGAAGATCAACGCCCAGTTCGGCCTGGCACTTCATGATTCGCGGCAGGATATTGACCTCGGTGCCCAACTCTCTCAGCAGCGCATAGTATTCGAGCGCAACCGCCCATTTCTGCTGGCGGAAGTGATGCTCGCCGAGCTGAAAATAGCAGCGTTCCAGGATTCGGAGATGCCGCTGACTGACATCCTTGCGTGCGAGTGCCGTTGTCTCATCGTAAAGCGCCATCGCCTTCTCGATATCGTTCAACTCTCCGTAGTAGAGGTCGGCGGCCTGCACCAGGGCCTCGGCCGCCATGCCCGCCTTGCGGTTCTCCGTGAGCCGCGATGCTTCGATGAACATCCCGGCCGCCTTGTCCAACTCCTTGCGGTCACGATAAACCGTCGCCAGTACGAACGCGGCCGCCTGCCCTTCGCTCGTCTTGCCAAAATCGCGCCGCAACTGCTCGCAGGCCGCGATTGATTGTGCAAATTTTCGTTGCTCACGGAACTTGTCGGCGATCTGCAGCATCAGGCCACGCGCGTTCGGATTGTTTGGCCAGCCCTGGGCCAGTTCGCTGACGGCTTCTACGGCGAGATCCAGGTTGCCGGCCCGAATCCAGATCATGGCAAGCTTGTACGCCGCGCCTTCGGCGTACTTGGAATTCTTACGGCGTTTTAAAATATTCAGCTTGGTCGCGGCTTCGTCGTACAGCTCCTTGATCGCGTAATACCCGCCCAGGCGGTTCAGCACCTCTTCATGGAACAAACCCGCGCCCTCAAGCAGCAGCGACTCAAAGATCTTTATCGATTCGTCGTAACGCTCGATATCGGCCAGTAGTTTACCCAGCATGAACATGGCATCTGCGCGCTTACGAAAACGGTCCCCACCCTTCTTGACAACCGTATTGAGATTCGCGATGGCTTCGTCGATCAGACCGATCGCATCCTGGCTACGCGCGAGCCTGTAGCGGGCCTCCGTGACCTGTGAATGCTTCGGGTATTCGGTCAGGAACTGACGATAATTTTCGATCGCGCGGGAAAAGTCGCCCTGCTCCTCATGGCTCTTGGCGTCGCGATACAATCCCTCGGGCGTGACGGCGAGTGCAGCCACCACGGTCAGCAGCCAGACTGCGGCCATGCGTATTACAGGCGCACGTAAGGGCGCCACTACAAATCGGTGCTTAACGGTCATATGCCACACGTGATCTACGATGAGGGTGCGCCGGACGCTTCGTTCTCAGAATCGGACTCTTTGAGCGCTTTCTCGGCCAGGTCCGCATAGGGCGAGTCCGGGAATCGATCCAGGATCTGCTGAAAGCGATGCCGGGCTTGATCGTGCTTCTTAAGTGCGCGAAAACATCGTCCCAGCGCGAAAGCCGCCTTGATTTCCCCCTCGGCGGTCGTCGTCGCAAACAGCAGGTACTCCAGCGTCTCGACCGCCGACCTGTACTTTCCGGCTTTCATATGAATGCGCGCGACCTGGTACATCGCGTTGGCCGCCAGCCAATCGTCCGGAGAATTGCCGGCGGCATTCAGGCGCTGCAAGGCCTCCGGCACATTCCCGTTCTTCAGCTCGATCAGCCCGGTGACGTAGTAGACCCAGGTCACCTTCGCCAGCGCGGCCTGCGAAGCACGTTGGCGCTGCGATTCGCTCAGGGCCTCGTAGCCATTCATCAGTTTCGAGGCGCCGGCTGTCAGGTCGTCCGAACGAGTCGCTCCCGTCACGCGTTCCAGGTACCAGATCATCATCTCGTCGACAAACGCGCGCAAGGCGACGTTCTCTTCGCCAAGCAACGTGCGGTATTCCTTCAAGGCGGTCTTCAGGTCGCCTTGCATGTACAGCGCGCGGGCATAACCGTCACGAATGTTGCGCTGTTCACGCGCCGTTTGCGCGCCGGCCAACGCGCGCTTGAAATGCTCGATGGAGTCCGCATAACGGGCGAGATCGAAGTAGACCCACGCAATCTCGAAGTCCACCTTGTAGCCCTCACCCTTCTTCTCCAGCTCTTCCTTCAGCAACTCGAGCGTCGCCAACACATTGCGATAATCCTTGAGCGCCTTGTAGACTTCGAGTTGAAGCTTGAAAACGTCTTGGCGGCGATCCGTCGCAGGGTAACGATCCAGCAGCACACGACAGGTCGCCAGTGCCTGCTGCGGCAACCCATCCTTCTGATAAGAACGTGCCATGCGAAAGTAAGCCTTTTGCGAAATCTTTCGATTCACGTTCTCGGCGCGGAAAGCGAGACCCAGATCGTCAAAGACATCATTCAGAATATCCAGGATATAGGTCTCTTCGTAGTGATCGCTATTGAAGACGATATTGCTTGTGAGCAGCCCGGGGTCGACCGACAGCGCGATCCCCGTGTGTAAACGCACGAAATCGACAAGACGTGGCGCGAGCGACGCGTTCGTCAGTCTACCGCTGTAGGTCTCCTCGAGAGCATAGGCGGTATCGTACGAAAGCTG
The DNA here is from genome assembly GCA_913047795.1 of uncultured Verrucomicrobiota bacterium. GTDB lineage: Bacteria > Verrucomicrobiota > Kiritimatiellia > CAJWTS01 > CAJWTS01 > CAJWTS01. The sequence continues at coordinate 16,496 of CAJWTS010000055.1, forward strand.
GGCCCGGCGCTCGTCACGTGCGACAACCTTCTCGCCCGGCGCCGGGCGATAGATCTCGAGCTGCTCTTCGGCCGCGCGGTTGTAATAGCGGCAGGCCTCGCGGTAGCGCTGGTCGTGTTCGAACACCCATCCGACCCAGAACGACGCGTCGTGATAGTGTCCCACGTTCGGATTATCAAAAATCTTGAGGTACTCCGTGAGCACCACCTTCATGCGTTCGTAGTCCTGCTGATGAAAAAAATTCAACGCCAGCGTAAAAAGCGCCTTCTCTCCGTATTTGCTCTTGGGTGAGATGCGACGTACCTCGTTGAACGAATCCTTGGCTCGATCGTAAAGATCACTTGAAAGATCGCGCCGCACGACCTGGAAGCGCAAATCAAGCGTGTCAAACAGACCCTGCAGGACCTGGGCACAGGTCATATTGGCCGACACGGCTACACCGGGCACGCCCTTAAACTCGGCGGCCAGCACGTCCTCGCGATTGACGCCCGCGCCCCAGAGCAGCGGAGTCTCGCTGATTTCGCCGATCCGTTCCACGACGTGAAACAGCATCGTATTGCCCTTGTGTGACGCAGACCAGGATCCGTAGGCGCGTGTCAGCGGTTCATAGCGCGTTGCTGCGTGGCGCTCATCAATGATTTCGATCACGCGTGCGACATCAACCATCTCGGGATCCTCCATGACGTCGGCGGCCATCTTCGTCGTCGGGGTCATGTCGGTCAGGCCGATATCGAAAGCCAGGCGATGGTGATCGGAATCCAGGATCTTCTTAAGCACGGACTTCACCGTGCCGCCGGATTGGTCGAAGGTAAGCTTCCTGCTCTTGAGGTAGGTCGCGACAGACTGCGCACCGCCGACTGCGGACCATACAAAGGGAATGCCGGATGCCCGTGAGAGAAGTCGCAGCGCCTGTTCGGCCGTCATTTCATCGCCGCTGGCCGGCCATTTCACCTGCTTCGCGAACGGCTTATGTGTATCCAGAAGGCCCGCGGTTCGGAAGACGTGGCGCGTCGTGATACTGACGGCGAAACGTTTTCCACCCGGCCGATTGGCCGCGTCATAGGCGGCCTTACTGTAGAGCTGACCGGCGAGATACATTAATTGCATGCGATCTTCCTGGGAAAGGCTCTGCGCCCGATCGGCAATGCCGCGGTATTCGCGGGCCGCATCGGCGAACTGATTGCGGCCCTGGAACCATTTCGCGAGATCATAGGCCAGTTTCTGGAATCGATCTTCGCTACCGTACAATGCCGTCAGCGCTTCAAGCCGTTTACGGCCCTCTTCCTCCAGGTCTTCGCGTCCGGACTTGAGCATTGTCTCGAGCAACCCGAGCTCAATATTCTTAACAAGGTCGACCTGCTTCTCATCCACCGTCGCGCGTGCCGCACGCAGATCCTTGAGCGCGCGATCCATGCTGGGTGACGCCACGTACTTTGGCACGGCGTCCCCTTTGCCGGTTGGTGCGGAACGGGTCACACTCGCCATGTGCGCGTAGCCGCGGTAGTACCGCGCCTCGGACTGCATCGTTGCCCAGTTGGCCGGGTCGAGGTCGGTGCCCTTATACACGGCCGGTTTGAGCAGCTGATCAGCCGCGCGCGCACAGGACGCGTAATCAGGGGCCTTCGTTACTCGACGGGTTCGCTTGTCCGTCGCGGTCCGATTGTGCAAGCGGGCCAGGTTGATCAGGGCGCGTGCGGCCTCGGCGGATCCCGGCTTCTGCGCCGCCGTTGCGTCCCACTTGCGCGCCACGTCCGCATCCGTCTCGGCCAACTTGATGTCGTACCCCTTCTCGATTAGCTGCTCGATCATGTCGTGCGAATCCTTGGCCTCACGGGAATTGGGATACTTCTCGGTCAGCATCTGTAATCGCTCGGCGGCGCGCGCGTAGGCCGCGGACTGAGCGGCACCGGTCGCCGCCTCGGCCTCTTCAATATAGAGCTGTGCCACGGACGCGAGCGACAGGGATTCGTACTTCGGCGACGCCTTGGCGTTCTCATACGCCGCGATCGCCTTGTCCCTGCGGCGCCAGCGAACGTAGGTATCGCCCAGACCCATCTGTGCCTGAAAGTATGCCTTGGTTCCGGGCTCGACCTTGCTGAAGTAGCCGGCGACGCGCTCCAGTGTTGGATGAGAAGCGAGCTTGGCGCAGAATCCCAGCAGCAGGTACATGTCCGATCGCAACGGACCCGATGGCACGGTCTGGATAAAATCATCGTCAATCAGGTACCGCTCCGCCCGACGAAAATCTTTCTGTTCGTAAGCAACTTGCGCGAGCAACAATCGCGCCCGGCGCTTCATGCCTTCGTCGTAGCGCACGATATTCAACCAACGCACGGAGTCGTTGTAGTCCTTCTCCGCCAGCGCAATACTGGCCAACTGGATCGCCGCCTTGTCGTGACCCCGCTCCAAGGCAGCCGGTATGGGCCGGTGCTCATCAATAAACTGACGCGTCACCTGCTGAAAGTTCATCACGATATGACGGTAGCGGTCCTTCGCCTTGTCGCTCCCGCCCTGCGTCAGGTAAAAGTCGGTAAGAATATTGTCCGCTGCGACATCCGTCGCCGGGCCGAAGCGGTCGGCCTGCCGCGAAATGTGTTCGCGAACCTCTTCCAGCTCCGCCGCGGCAGCGGCCCCCCGCTTCGCCAAGGCCTGCATCTTGAACAGCAACAGGCTGCCGGATCGCGAATCGTTGGGCCGTTTGCTCAGAAACGCTTCGGTCAACTTGGCCGCACCCGCAGCATCGTTCATCCGGTAGGCGACACAGGCCAGGCGATATTCGACAATGACGCGATTATCGAGATCGTCTTCCGACAGAAATCGTTGCGCTTTCAGGTAGTATGGCCGCGCCGTCGCATACTCCTTCTGCATGTAGTAGCTCTCGGCGAGCATCAAATGGAACAGACTCGCCTGGTCCTCCGGAAGCGACTTGACCTCGGCCAGCAGCACGCGCACGGCGTCCCTGTACAACTTGCGTTCCATCATGCCGCGCGCGGCGGAGCGCGCGGCATCAGGATTCTGCGCAAAAGCGGGACAGACCAGTCCCATGACGACGACGAGAAAAATGCCGATGATTCGCGGGACCGCTCGATCCACCCAAAATGTTGCGTCTATACTCTGCACTTGATCCCTGACGTCAGACCCCTGCCTTCATTAGGAACGGCCCCTTCCAAATTACCCTACCACCTGTCCGCACGCGCATCTTCTCCCAGCCACGACTCGCCACCGAATCCAAATAGCACCTCGCGTGCCACATCGATATATTAGCTTGTATAATGACAATGAGAACTGAAGAATGCAACGTTCACGCCAAATTGGGGCATCCGCAAGGCGCAGCGTGCGTACCCCTGTCTACACTAGGGCACATCCTTTATGGCAACTTGAGCACCACCGGACAAACAGGCTGAAGAGACTCACGACCCCCTGCACCACGACTTTATAGAATTCTAACATTCGACCCTTCTATCTAATGAATCAGAAAAATCGCACCGCACCCTCCCTTCGTTGCACAATCTACGCGCTGGCGTTCAGCATAACCGTCACCGCGTGTACCGCTGACCGCACAACATCCTACCTTCGACCTGATGACCATATCGTCTTTATCGGCGACTCGATCACAGAAGGCGGCATCTACGGCACAATGGTGCAACGCGCCTTGACCGCCACCTACCCCCAATCCGCCCTCAAAGCGGCCAGTGCCGGGTCGGGTGGCAAAACAGCGGCCGCCGGCCCGGGACTGCTGCGACATTATCTCTCGAAGGCGAAGCCGACGATAGCCGCCATCATGTTCGGCGTCAACGACACCGGGTGGAGCGCGGCCGGCGCGGACGCCAAGGCCACACAGTTCAAGGCGCATCTCCAGACCATGATCGACATCTGCAAAGAGCAGAACATCCAAATCGTCTTCGTACGGTCGTCACACTTCTCCCACAGCGCAGCGCCGGACGCATGGGTCGACGGCATCAACGGCACGCTCTACAAATTGTTCGACGCGCAGAACGAACTGGCCAGGGAACACGGCGTGCCGGTTATCGATGCGCATGCAGCCTATACGAATGAACTACGACGCGCATGGGTGCAGGATCCGGCCTATGAATTCACGCCCGACGTCGTGCACCCGCTCGAACCCGGTAGTGCCGCCATGGCCGGCGCCATTCTACGTGCGTTCGGGATCGGGTTGCCGCTCGCCGGCGAGACCCGCGGTCCATTCAACGCCGCCGCGGCTACAGCGCCGGGACTCACCGTGATCAACGGCCAGGGTGTTGCCGACGAGACGAATTCGATCTCGATTGCGGTTCGAACGGGAGCGGGTACGTCGGCGCCGACTCGTCTAAAATGCACGGTGGGCACCTGGTCCGGCGAGTCTGACGCATCTGACCCCACCCGTGTCCAACTCCCCGTGATTGACCTGCCCGGACGCAGCGCGTGCATGCCCTTGCTAATGAGTTGCTTCGGCAAGCAGGGGTTATCCTCTGGATATGACCATTTCTTCTACTCGAAAATTCGAAATCTATCCGAAGAATATTATCGACCGTTTTCGAATGAGTACAGACGACTACACGGCCCGACGACGGACAATTGCCCCATCAGTGAACTGGAGGTGACGGCCACACCGAACCGCATCATTGTTTCGTTCAAGTGGAGGGATTCATCCATCGTGCCCGCAAAGGCCGGATTCAAGAATCGATTTGGTACCGAGATCGATACCCCACTCGACCTGAAGGCCCGACCCGGCGATCAACCCTGTGACGCCGTGGAGATTCTTCTCGATCTGCGGGATGCCGCGAGCCTCGCGCGCTACACATCCAGTTCGGACGGCATCCCGGACGGAGTCGAGCGTATCGGAATCTACCTGAAGGACCCGACCCGCCGCGGGCAGGGCATCACCTTTCAGGCCTCGTCGGAGGACTACGAACGCCGCATCGGGCTGAGTTCACGAATCGACGATACGCGTGTGATCGAGGTGCGGCCGGCGAAGCCGGTGGAACATTTTGGATTCGCCATATTGATCACGGACGCGGCGGACTTCAAGAAACCACACGCGACGTACTACCTTGGTGGCGACCATCCACTCGATCCCGCAGGGTTTATCCGCATGGGAGCCCGCACCGGCGGCGTCTTCTGGCGGATTGGTTATTAGTTGCTGAAAGCAACGGACCGCTCAGTGGATGACGGACCGCTCAGCCGGTTCGACGCGGGCCAGATTTCCCGCCTGCGCGCTGCCCCGCGACGCTCAGCCGAAGACTCTGTCGCCAATCAGAAACGCCTCACCAAATACTGAACACCGTCCCCTTTGGCAGCCCGATCCAGATGACCTGATCATAGTGGTCGACCCGGTTGGTGTTGCCCTTGCCGCGTTTCGTCGAACCGAGATGATGTTCCGCGCTGTTGACGTAGAGCAACTGATTACTGAGCACGAGGTAGGTGTTGGTGTACATCAAGATGTCCTTGACCAGAGAGTTGGTCGAAACCTGCAGCAGCGATCCGATCTCCTCGACCTCGACCGTCGTGCGGGCCAGCTCATTCGAGAACTCCGGGGACAATTCACCCGGGATATACGTGCGCGCGAAAGCGTTTGACCGGCTATTGACGACATGCAACGTTCCGCGTCCGTCGCTCTGGCCAACGTCTTCCCGGTAGATCGTTCCGGCAGCGCCATCATGCCGCAGACCGAAGCCACCGCGGGCGCTGATATCAACGCCGCCGACCCCGCTCGACCCGGTCAGGATAACGGATACACGTCCCCCTCCTCCCGCAGAGCTTTGACTGTCGAAAAGACCGTCACCACCCTGTGCGCGGACCGTGCCGCTACCACTAAGGCTGCCCGCCGTCAGCCAGATACTTCCGCCGGCACCGCCGCCGTCCAGGCTTCCCTCCCCGTCGAGACCATCGGCCAATACTTCACCGTCCACAAGCGCCGCACCACTTACCGCAAGCCTGAGCGCACCGCCGCCGTCACCGAGATGCGGCGACTGGTATCCCCAGCCGCCCGCACCGATCGTCGTCGGGGCACGCACGGACCCGTACGTCGGCTCCGCATCCCGGTCATCGCTTGGCCGGGCATTGCCACCACGCCCACCGTGACTACCGCCCATACCATGCGAGGAGCCCGGCATAAGGCCCTCGGGATCATAGCCGTACCGAAAACCCAATCCGCTGACATCGGCCTGCGCACCTGCCTCGATCGTCAAGCCGCCCTGAATCGTCAGGTCGACCCTGTAAAGCGCCTTGGTCGTGTTCTTGTCGTGCGTCAGCAGCGACGACGGTGCGAACGTGACCTGACCTGTCGTAGCGAGCGGATAGTTGACGACAAGTTGCGCATCGGATCCGACAGTCAGCGTTCCGTTCGGACTGAGGACACAAGCATTGCTGTCGATCGCGATATACATGTTCGAGTACGCAAACTCGGTCGGAAGAATCAGCGTGCCGTTCGCGAGACGAAGTCCGTTGCTCGTATCTGCGGTGTCCCCAACGAGCAGCGTATTGGTCAGCACCAGCACATCGTCGTAACCGATCTTCAGGTCGGCGCCGTTGGTGATCGTTACGCGCGCAAACGCACAGGTCACCGCTTCCATTTCGTTAATCTCGGTGGTCACGTTCCACGGCAGGTCCGGAAGGTTATCGGCATCATTATTGTCCACGATCAAATGGCCACTCGCCGCGTCTTCACTTGCCTTCTGCAGATAAACCGTTCCCGCCGCCCCGTCGTGACGCAGCCCATTGCCGCCGTAAGCGCTGATACCAACATTCCCAAAGGATTCCGATCCGGTCAGAACCACGGCCACACGCCCGCCGCCACCGGCGGATGCCGACGTATTCGCCGTCCCGTCCCCGCCCTGCGCGCGTATGGCACCGCTTCCCGTGAGATTGGATGTCACGATGAAAATCGATCCACCGGCGCCGCCGCCGTCCAGGCTGTCTTTCACGTCACCGCCATCGGCGTTAATCTCGCCGTTGACGGTCAATTCACCGTCGACCGTGAGCCGGATCGCGCCGCCGCCTTCGTTAGTATTAACACCGGTGTAACCATTGCCACCGGAACCGATGTTGGTGGGCGCCTTAATCGATCCATAGGTCGGGAAGGCCGGCTGGTTCTCGTCCGGCCGCCCGTTACCCCCACGACCCCCGTAACTGCCACCTGCGCCGTACATGGGGGTCGGATATTGGCCGGCAGGATGCCGGCTGTGTCGGTAGCCCTTGCGCGTGACATCCATGCTCGAGTCGCCCTGGATCATCAGATCGCCGGCCACGCTGAGATCGATCGCGTAGTACTGTTCCCGCCGATTCTTGTCGTGGGTCAACAGCGCGCCCTCGGTCAGCGTCAACAGCCCGGTCACGACATGCGGCTCGTTAATGATCAACGTGGCATTGGTTGCGACAGTGAGAGCCGTACCGGGGTTAAACCAGGAGCCGTTGCTGTCGACCGCGATACAGAGATTCGAATACGCGAATACGGGATCTGTTATGAATGACCCGCCCGCAATGCGCACGGCGTTCGAGTGGTTGTCGTCGTCACCGATGAAGACAGCGCCGTTGGTCAACACGAGCGCATCGTCCGGGCCGATGTTCAGAACGCCCCCATTGCGCACCGTGACACGCCCAAAGGCATACGTCACCGAGCGACTCCCATTCAGATCTGTCGAACTGCGGAAGATCTCGTCCGTGCCGGTTTCGAGAACCTTGGCGGTCCTCATGCGGTCCGCGTTGTCCACGATCAGGTGGCCGGTCTTCTCGTTTTCGCTCGGGGCTTGAAGGTATACCGTGCCCGCCGCGCCGTCCTGCTCAAGGCCATGACCACCGGTCGCCTCGATCGAGACGCCATCCAAATTATCAGAACCGATGAATTCAACCGCGATACGGCCACCGCCGCCGCCGGAAGAAGTTGCGCTGTATGTCCCGTCGCCCCCGTTTGCGCGAATGGTACCGGCACCCGTCAGATTCGATACCGTGAGCCAGATGCTACCGCCGGCCGCCCCGCCATCCAGGTTCTGCACACCCGAATAGCCGTCGGCAAGGATCTCGCCGTCGACCTGGAGGGAACCAGCCACTGTCATTCGAATGGCGCCACCGCCGTCATTGTAGCCCACCGTGGCATAGTCACGACCTCCCGATCCAATATTCGTCGGCGCAGTGATCGATCCATACGTGTCGTGAGGATGATAATTCTCGGCTGAACGCCCCTTGCCGCCCTGCCCGCCGTGACTGCCTCCCATGCCGTAGGACCCTCCGGCAAAGAGACCACCCGGGTAGTAGTCGCTACGAAAACCACGCCCCGACACATCGATCCGGCCGCCGGCCAGGACCGTTGCGTCCCCCAGCACCACCAGATTCATGCTCTGCGAATGAACGGTGCCGTTATCGTCATGGGTGACGATGCCTCCGTCCCCCACCGAGAGGAGGTTGCTGATCGTTAGACCCGGATCGTCGTTCACGAGCAGGAACCCGTCACGCGCGACTTCGACACGGTCACCGACCGTCATCGCGTTATGGACGCGCACGGTCGTGGCGACGCTCCCACCAACGAACAGGTGATTGACACCCACGTTATTGGTAATCACGAGCGGGTCCGCGTCATCGACCAGGATATGCGCGCTCGCATTCGGCACATTGCTCGGGTCCCAGTTGCCGGCCGTGTGGAAATCGCTCGACAGGTCGCCCGTCCAGATCGACCAGGGCGAGCCGAAGTCCCAGTTGACGTTGCCGTTGTTGTCC
>CAJWTS010000056.1 GCA_913047795.1 uncultured Verrucomicrobiota bacterium
GTTGCGGCATAATATAGCGCTGAAACGACACCAGCGCCGAAACCGGGTTGCCCGGGTTACCATTGTTCGGTGAAAGCGGCCGTTCAAAAGCGGCAACCCAGGATGCAAGGTCCTCCGGGGCGAAATCAGGGCTCACTCATCGTCGCGGCCGGCATCAACGTCTGTCACCCCGTCGGCACCGACGCGAAGCGTGAACGCGATCGGACGACAGCAGACCGAGCAATCCTCGATGAATTCCTGTGTTCCGCCACTCGAATCGACGGTGATTTCGGTTTGCTCGCCGCAGTACGGACAAGCGACCGGGAAAAGATCATCTCCGTCCATGTTAATCGTCGTCCTTCGCGGGTTGCGCCAATCTTGTACTTGCCGGAAACGCCCTGCAACCTACGGCAGGCTGTGCCGACAGAGCAATCTGAATCCGGAATCACGACGGGGGCGCTCCGATAGGCCTTGATTTCGCGACTGCACTGCAGCAACATTCTCATCCTTCGAACAGATAACCACGCGCGGAGAGTACCAAGATCATGCAACCCTACATTGAGTCGAAGGATGTGATACACGACGGATCGGCGCTACGAGCCAGGATGCGCGAATACGGTTATCTCTTTATTCGCGACCTGCTGCCGCGTGACGATGTCCTGCACGTCAGGCGCGAGATCATGGAAATCTGCGAGGACTTCGGCTGGCTGCGCGAAAAAACGGATCCAATGGACGGCCTCACCGATCACGCGCCGGTGCGTGAGGGCGATGACGCCTGGCGCCCGATGTATGCCCGCCTGCAGACGCTTGAGTCCTTCCACCGCCTCAAGCTTCACCCCAATGTAAACAACCTTATGGACGCCTATTTCGAGGAGCCCTCGTTTGCACTGCCGATGACCATCGCGCGCATCGCCTTTCCGCGCGACAACGAGAACGGAACAGCGCCCCACCAGGACTGGATCTATGTGCGCGGCTCAATGGATACCGTCTCCTGTTGGGGTACGCTGGGTGACGTTCCGCCTGAAATCGGTGGCCTCAAACTTCTCGCCGGCAGCCACAAGGCCGGATTGCTCTCAACCGTGCCTTCGCCTGGTCCCGGCGGCAACATGGTATCCGTCGACCCGGAGCTCGAATGGCACCAATCCGATTACCGCGCCGGAGATCTCCTGATGTTTACGCCGCTGACCGTGCACGCAGCGGCCGACAATCACACGCCCGACACCCTGCGCGCCTCGATCGATTTTCGCTATGCCGGCCAAAGCCATACAATCAGCTCGACATGGCTTGAGCCGCACTACCACTGGTTAGGTGACGAGTTTTCCTGGGACGTGCTCGATCGCGACTGGCACGACTCCCCCACCGCCCGTTACTGGGAACGACTGCCCCAGGTCAAGGCCCGTCCGCCCGGGAAGATGCCGCGCGTGTAGGGCGTGCCCCCCTTTCCGCAGAGACCTCGCTTGAATCCCGCGCGGCCCGGTTGTATCTTGCCCAAGTCATGAATCCCCGCCCCATACCGTTCTCGCGCGAGCAACTCGAGGCCATCGCCACCGAGCATCCGACCCCTTTTCATCTCTACGATGAAGAAGGGATCCGCGGTGTCGTGCGCTCGCTACTGGGCGCGTTCGACTGGGCGCCACGCTTCAAGGAGTACTTCGCCGTCAAAGCCACACCCAATCCGCACATCATGGAACTGCTCCGCGAGGAAGGCTGCGGTACGGATTGCAGCTCGATGGCCGAGATGAACCTCTCGGAGGCGGCCGGCATCACCGGTGAAGACATCATGTTCACCTCGAACAATACGCCCGCGACTGAGTTTAACCGCGCCGCGGAACTTGGTGCCGTGATCAACCTCGACGACATCACCCACATCGAGTACCTGGCGGAACACGTCGGCTTGCCCGAATTATTGTCGTTCCGCTACAACCCCGGCCCGAGCCGCAGCGGCAACGTGATTATCGGCGCACCGGAGGAGGCCAAGTACGGGTTCACGCGCGAACAACTGTTTGAAGGTTATCGCACCATACGTGATCGCGGCGTACAGCGCTTCGGGCTACACACCATGGTGGTATCGAATGAACTCGACCACTCGGCTTTCACCGAAACCGCACACATGCTATTCGAACTCGCCCTGGAGCTTCATGCCGAACTCGGTATTCGTTTTGACTTCATTAACCTGGGCGGAGGCATCGGCATCCCGTATCGTCCCGATCAGCAAGCCGTCGACATGGACGCCGTTGGAGCTGGAATCCACAGGCTATACGATGACATGATCGCACCGACGGCATTGCATCCGCTCACAATCGCAATGGAGAACGGTCGCATGATCACCGGACCACACGGCTATCTTGTCACGCGTGTGCGTCACACGAAGGACATCTACCGCCAGTACCTGGGTGTTGACGCCTGCATGGCCGACCTGATGCGCCCCGGCATGTACGATGCCTATCATCACATTTCCGTCCCCGGAAAAGACGATCAACCCCTGGATCACGTTTACGACGTGGTCGGTTCGCTATGCGAAAACAACGATAAGTTTGCCATTAACCGCGAATTGCCCGAGGTTCGAATCGGTGACCTGCTTGTGATCCAGGACGCCGGTGCGCACGGACACGCCATGGGCTTCAACTACAACGGCAAGCTTCGCAGCTCCGAACTTCTTATAAGCGCCGCGGGCGCCGTGCGGCAGATTCGGCGCGCGGAGACCGAGGCCGATTACTTCGCGACCCTCGACCATCCCGGCCTAAACAACTGAGGATCAATGATGAGTGACGCTGGGGCCTGCTACCGCGACAACGGATACTGGATCGAAGAAGACGTCCTTCAATCCGCGGACGTGGAGGAACTGCGCACGGAGATCATCGCCCTGCTCCGCGGCGAACGAGGCGACATCGACGGTCGTCTCGAAAATGCAGCGACGCTGAGCGATCAGGACCTGATGCTCCAATCGGTCGGCATCTACCAGGCCCACAAGATCTCCGATATCTCCCGGAAACATATTTTCAACGATCGCGTTGTCGGCCTGTTGACGAAACTCGTTAGTCCGAATGTCAAATGCGTGCAGTCGATGGTCTTCATGAAGGGGCCCGGCAAACCCGGCCAGGCCTGGCACCAGGACGAGGTCCCGTTGCCGACCCGGGACCAGTCGCTCATCGGGATCTGGATTGCGATCGACGACGCGACAATTGAAAACGGCTGCGTCTGGGTCCACCCGGGATCGCATCAACCGGGGCTGCTGTACGAGCGCGAACCCCACCAGGACAAACGCTTCGACGGCGTGCCCGAATCGCAACATGTTCCCTATGATGACAACGATGCCGTTCCCGTCGAAATGAAGGCGGGCTCCATCCTATTCTTCAGTGGTTATCTGCTGCATCGCTCCCTTAACAACCGCACCCGAGACCGGTTCCGCCGGGCGTTGGTCTATCACTGCATGAGTGCCGAAACATGGTTCCCGCACAGCGGAACCGACGACTACCGAGATTTCATAATGGTCGCGGGCGAAGACCCTTACGCCTGGAAGGAAACCGTCGACGAGCGCGGTGCCGCGATTCGAGGCGGCTGAGAAAAAACAGAAAGAGGAATGCAGGTAGATTGCCAAAAATTCAAGCAAGACGGCTACCTGCACATACCCGGGCTCTACCGCCCCGAGGAAGTCGCGACCTGGAAACAGCGCACGGTCGAACGCATGCGCGCCGAGGGCAGTATCGACGAACCCAGTGGCGTACGCGTCTGGCTATCGGGGCAACTCGACGACTACGACCGGAACAAGGTGCAGGATCCACGAATCGAGGAGGTCCTGAGTCAATTGATTGGACCGGATGTCGAGTTCTTGAGCGTGAAGGCCGTTTTCAAGAACAGCGCCGCCACCTTCGGATCTCCCTGGCATCAGGACTGGCACTATTGGCACGGGGCGACAAAAACCTCGATCTGGATTGCGCTCGATGACGCATCACCGGAGAACGGATGCCTCAAGGTCATGCCCGGCAGCCACCTGAGCGTTGTCGAGATGCGTGGGGACGACAGTGATGCGCCCGGCTTCGGCAGCCGTTCGAACGAAAAAGACCTACCCGATTTCCCGATCGTCTCGCTTCCGGCGAGCGCCGGAGACGGGGTGGTCTTTAGCGATCTACTGCTGCACAGCTCGCACCCCAATCAGAGCGGGGAAGATCGCTGGGCTTATATCTCCACTTATCGCGACGCATCCGTACGCGACGAATCGACGCTCTGGTCGGAGTCGATTGTACTCAGTGGCCAGAGCGTGAACGTTTAGCGGCAGAAATCCTTTATACCGGCGCACACGGCGACCCCGTGTAGGCTCTGCTTCGCCCCGGCCCCGTACCGCTTGAAGACGCCGTGAGTCGGCTTCTTCTCGCGCGTAGCGCGTCAGCCCGGCACCGCCCCAACGTCAATAACCCAGCGCCTGTATATCAGCCGCGAGAAAGTCGAAGTCGAGTGCCTGGTCCGTGCGCGTCCATCGACCGACCGCATCCGGTCGGACCGCGATGCGGCAGAGCGGTACGCCGAGGAAGGTTTCGAGGCGATCCAACGTCTCTTCCTGCTTGAGAACAAAGTCTTCGAAACGAATCTCGATCACGTTCTTCGGTGTCGGGGTGGCCTTGATGATCTCGTATTGGTATTTCCAACTGATCGCGCGGCGCTCGAGATCATCATCAGTCGCGTCATACGGAACACCGAAGTCTGCCAGGTCGTCGGTCACGTGGCCGCCAAGTATCGAATCGCGAGGATCCCGGTACCAGTGAATATAATGGGCATCGGGAAACATGCGGACGATCCACGGGTAGGCCAACGTGGTCTCCGGCAACTTCCACCCCCGGTTGGGGCTGGAATCATTCAGCACGGAGACCAGGAACTCCTCCACCATGTTTATGAATTCAGGATCGATCGGCCCCTCATGCAGACCGCTGAAATCCCAATCGACACCACCGTTGTGAACCACGTGGCGCGCCAGCACGCGGCAGGCGTCGTACATCTTCTGAGGCGGCAGGAGATCGCTTGAGGCGTTGAGATAGTCACCGATATAGACTCCGCTGGCCTGCAGCGTGAGCGCAATGGCCCGCGTACCGGAGTGGCCACGCCCTATCACCGTGATCAGTCTGGATGGATCACTCACGGCACTCCGCCTACTTACGCGACTTCGATTGCAGCTTCTTCGCCTCGATCCCGCCACCGATCCCCAGGCTATTGTAGGCTTGGCGACTGGTCTTCATGGGACCGACGCCAACCTTGCCGTGCCAGTCTCCCTGCGTAAGCATCGGATTACTGAGTCCGGTGGCCTTCTCGCGCCGCGTGACATGGGCTTTCATTCGGGCGTCCAGAAGGCGCACAACGTCCGGATTCTCCTTGGCCACATTCTTGAGTTCAAGCGGGTCGCTCTGCAGATTGTAGAGTTCAGTCTTCGGAAAGAAGTGGAGGTCCGGCTCAAGGGCCTGGATCAGTTTCCACTCGGGTGTACGCCAACCGTGCTTGCGCATCCATGTACATTCCGTGATATAGATTTCCGATTCAAAACTGTTGCGCTCACCCCGCACCAACTGCGTCAGGGATTGACCGTCAAACTTGATCCGGGATTTAATCCCGGCCAATTCCAACAAAGTGGGAACGAGATCCTTGTGCTGATTGAATCCCGCCACGCGGGCACCGGCACGAAGCGCGCGCGGATAGCGAATGATCAGAGGCACGACCAGGTTCGGTTCATACAGACCGTGATGGTCAAACCAGCACTCGTGCTCCTGCAAGGTTTCGCCATGATCGCCGTTCAGAACCACGATCGTATCGTCCAGTATTCCGAGCGTCTCCAGCTCCGTGAAAATATTCTGGATGCAGGCATCCATGTACGCGACCGCGCCGTCGTACTGGGCGTCAACCCACTCGACGTCTGTGATGCCGGGCGGCATCCATGACTCGAAGTAGCTCCAAAACGGCTTAAAGGCGCGCACAGGGTCCATCGACTTGTTCCCCTTACGGCATTCGTCCCCCTGGTAGAACATGCGGCTGTAAGGATGCGGCGGCAGATAGGGCGAGTGCGGATCCATGTGCCGCAACATCACGCACCACGGGTCCTTGCCCCTGGACAGTCTCCGAATCGCAGGGATGGCAACCCGATTCAACTCCTCCGCCTTGCGCAACGGTCGATCCTCCCAGGAGCCCCAGTCGCTCTTGTACTTCTGATACTCATCGAAACCACGCCCGCTCGGATTTCCGGTAAACCCCACGCAGAGACTCTTATATCCCTGCGGACGCAGAATCTCGGGCAAGGTCTTCACCTTCTTCGTCAATCCCCCCTGGTGCCGCAGCGCGACAACCTGGGTCCCGAAACAGTCGCGACCGGTCAGCATCGAAGCGTACGCCGACGTGGTCGGAATATGCGGCGAGATGGTGTTCTCGAACAGGGTCGCGTCCGAAGCGAAACGATCGATATGCGGTGTGGTGAGGCGCGAATAGCCGTAGCAACTCATGTGGTCGCGCCGCAGCGAATCCACCGCGATCAGGAGAATGTTAGGTTGTTTGCTCATGGATGGCACTCCCTCTAAATGGATCGGAATCTATGCGTAACAAATCGTGGCACCTATCGCGCCCCACAGGCCTGCAGACAGGCCTGCATGTGACCGCGCGATTCAGCGGCGATCGCTACACACTCGGCCACGCCAAACTCCTTGGCGCCGATCACCTCCAGGTTAACGGGACCGGCGTAACCCGCCTCGTGCAGCACGCGAACGTAACCCAGCAGATCGATGTCACCGCGTCCGTTCGCCTGATTCTCAGGATCGCCCGGCCCATGCTGCCGCCCCTTGCAGTCACGAATGTGGACATGCTTGATACGATGCACGACCGCTCCAATCGCCTCGACCGGATTCTCGTCCGCGCGATGAATGTGGCTGGGGTCCATGTCCAACCCGAAGAACGGCGACGTTATCGCCTCCAACGCACGCAGTGTCGTCGGCGTGTTGTAGATGCAGGCGCCGACATGCGCCTTCACACAGAGCGTCACGCCGTAGTTCGCCGCCTTGTCGGACAGCGACCCCAGCGCATCAATCGTCGCCCGGAGACTGTCTTCGTCATCGCTTTTCCCGCCCGGTCCACAATTGATGACCGGGATACCGATCTCAGCGGCCGCCTGAAAGGCGTGGTCCATTACTTCAGGGTCCCGACCCGGCTGCTCCATAGCAGTGACGGGTAACCCGTAGGTCGACGAAAGGCCCTTGATCTCCGGCGCGAGTTCCTGCCAGCGGTCGAGCACCAGGTGCTCGCTCATGCCGCCGATCGCGGAGATTTCAATGCCATCGTAACCGCAGACGGCCGTGTACTTGAACGCGGTCTCCATATCGTGACCGCCGAATAGAACTGAATTTAATCCTAGTTGCATCTTGGTTGCCGCCTGTTAGTTGTTGGTTGAAACCTCGGCTCGTCGTCCCGTGACCGCGCCGATCAGACAGTGATGATC
The DNA here is from genome assembly GCA_913047795.1 of uncultured Verrucomicrobiota bacterium. GTDB lineage: Bacteria > Verrucomicrobiota > Kiritimatiellia > CAJWTS01 > CAJWTS01 > CAJWTS01. The sequence continues at coordinate 7,442 of CAJWTS010000056.1, forward strand.
TTGTTCTCTTCCCACGACTTGATCGCGGCCTCAATAATGAGCTGACCCTTTAAGGCGTCTTCGGCCTTCCCGTTCACTTTGGACGGCGCGGTCTTCTTGCGCAGGTCATTGACCCAGGCGTCGATTCGCGATTGAAAGGTCTCACCAAAACTACCCATGCCGCCCAAATGATCGAAGGTTTCGACCTGTTTACTAGAACGCGGATAAAACTCCAGTCGTTCACAGGCCTCGCGAATGACGAATCGCCCGGCGGATCCGACGACCTCGCAGGTCTCCATCCCGTATGATCCGCCCGCATCATAACTACCGGTGAGATGCCCCACGATTCCGTTTACGAACTGAAGGTTGACCTGCACGTTCGACCAGATCTTGCGTCCCTTGCCCTTCTTGAAAAACGCCTGGACCTTCCTTACATCGCCACAGAAGTAGCGCATCACGTCGAACGAATGCGGATGCAGTGCGCGAATGTGAAAATGCGAACTCGATTCGTTCGGGTTGTTGATCCACATCGTCATGTTGATGATGTTCAATTCGCCGAGCCGGCCCTGTTCGACCCACTCCTTCGCACGAACGGCCGCCGGCGTGAATCGATGGTTGAGGTCGATGCCATAGCGCAGGCGCTTCTTCTTCGCAAGGGCCACCATTCGCTTCGCCTTGGGAATCTCATTCGAGATCGGCTTCTCACCGAGCACCGGAATGCCTCCGCGGAGTAATTCCATCGTGGGCTGATAGTGGTCGCCGCCATTCTCCTTGCCTGCCGTTGTAATGCTCGCGGCATCGATTCGAATCCCCGACTTCAACATGGCGCGCACACTCGTGAACCAGGGGCAACCGTGCGCTTCACCTGCCGCGCGGGCCTTGTCCTCTATCAAGTCGCAGACTGCAACGAGCTTGCTATGTGGGTTCGTCGTGTAACATCGCGCATGTATGTTCCCGATTCCCCCCATTCCGACTATGGCGACATGTATCATTGTTGTGCTTCCTTCTAGCGGTGAAAGGGTGTGGTTGTCATCAGGGTGAAATTGGGTTGCTCGACATCGAGTCGACTGTATTGGACGATGATCGGCTGGTCACTTGCAACAGCGATGCCATACGGCACATCGCGAGGCACCACAACACCGTTCAGCTGATCCGGCTTGTGCATGCCCACATGCCTGTTCGATTTCGCCTTCACGACGACCGGCGAGATTTCGACCGGCTCGCGGTCTTCAAAGTAGAGCATGAAAGTCGTTTTTGCATCTTCGTCACCAACATTCAGAATACACACTGATTCATGACCTTCCCATTTCTCCCCCGTCCCGGAACTGGGCAGGTAAGCGTCGGGAATATACCATTCTGTGGCGCCGGCTGTCTGCATTTGTCACCTCCGTGAAAGCGGTACTGTTACCACTATGCCCTGCGCCACGCAATACGCATTCATCAGAAATTGATGCCGATATCGTGTCCGGCCACGGAATATATTTGACAGTTCGGCCCCTACAATTCGATGATTCCCACATGACCGTAACCGCCGAGCATCTTTCGTCTTTCCGAGAAGACGGCTATTGCCTCATACGCGGGCTTATTCCGCCCGAGATCTGTGACGCCGTACGTCTGCGTGTGCTAGAGACGCTCGAAGATCCGCCCGAATGGGCGACGCGCGCCTGGCAGGTGATCGATCCGGAAAGATACACGGCTGCGGCCGGACATCCACTTCCCGGCGGCATTCAGGGCCCCGCTCATAACGAGGAGGTCTTTCGCGAAATGGCCACACACCCCAACCTCGAGGCGGCCATGCATGCCCTGCTCGGGGGGGACGTCACGCTCTTTACCGACCAGGTCGGCGTCAAGCAGGGCTTCATTACAGAGGAACAGGGTGGATGCAGTTTCTTTCACCAGGATTCCTACTATTGGCATATCGATCCCGCACTGGGGAGCAATTGCTGGATTCCGATGCAGCCGGTCGGCAAGGACGCCATCGCATTAGCCATGATGCCCGGCTCGCAGCGCGACTGGAAACTCAAGGACCACGAACAATACTTCGACGATCCCCGAATGGGCGGATACGGCAACGACACTTTTAGCCCCTTCCAGCGCCATCGCATTCCCGCAGACGAGGTGGATTTCTCGCGTGAGACGCTCGTGCCCATGGAGACCGGCGATGCCTTGTTCTTCACGAACTACACCTGGCACCGCAGCGAACCCAACCGTACTGGTGAGACCATGATGTTCTACGGCATCGCCTACCAACGCCAGGTCGAGGCAGCGGCTGGATCCTGATTCCGACGGCCATGCGCGACTACGGCAACGAGGTCGATCACTTCGAGCGTGAAGGCTACGTCATCGCACGTGGGGCCCTGTCCGAGCACGATCTCGCTCCGCTCGTCGATCGGCGCGCGCACGTGTTGCATGCAAAAGGAAAGATCGAGGACCCGCGCCTTGATCACCGCGTAACCGTTAAATAGCAATTCACTTTCACAGGAAGGGAATCCCAATGACCACGAGAACCGACACCGCGGGCGAACTCGCCATAAGCGGTGGCCCGCCATGCGTCGAGGATCCCTCCTCGCACCCACACCTCTTTCACTGGCCGATTGTCACAGCCGAGGACGAGCAGGCGGTTCTCAACGTGATCCGCGATGGCGGCAGCCCGTCGGGGACCGATATCAGCATGCAGTTCGAGAAGGAATTCGCCGAGTGGATGGGCGTTCGCCATGCGCTTTCCTATCCCAACGGCACAATGGCGATCCACGTCGCACTCTGGGCGGCCGGAATAGGGCGCAGTGACGAAGTCATCGTTCCGAGCATGACGTATTGGGCCTCTGCAATGCCCGTCTTCTCTCTGGGCGCCACGCCCGTGTTCGCGGATATCGACCCCGACACGTTATGCATTGACCCTGAAGATATCGAACAGCACATCAGTCCCCACACCAAAGCGATCCTTCCCGTGCACTGGGGCGGGTACCCGGCCGACATGGACGCCATCATGACCATCGCGGACAAACACGATCTGACCGTCATTGAGGATGTCTCGCACGCGCAGGGCACGCTCTACAAGGGGCGCCAGGTGGGTACATTCGGCCGCGTCAACGCGTTGTCGATGATGTCCGGCAAGAGCTTCGCCGTTGGAGAGGGCGGCATGCTGCTCACCGACGATCAATCGATCTACGAGCGCGCCATCGCTTTCGCACACTACTCGCGACATGACCAACTCGACGACCCCGCGCTCAAGGCCCACGCCGGCGTACCACTGGGCGGCATCAAGGGACGTATGAACCAGACCTGTGCCGCCATGGGCCGTGGTCAACTGAAGCATTACCCGGCCCGCATCAAAGAGATTCAGGCGGCCCTGAACCGCTTCTGGGACCTGCTCGAAGGAACACCCGGCATCCGAGCCCATCGTCCACCCGCGGATTCGGGCAGCACGATGGGCGGTTGGTACGCCGCGCGCGGACTCTACCGCGCAGACGAACTCGGCGGTCTGTCCTGCGCAGCATTCTGCGAGGCCGTTCGCGCCGAAGGCGTGGGGGATTGCTGGCCCGGCGCGAACTCGCCCCTGCACCGGCACCCGGCCCTGAATGATGTCGACATCTACGGCGACGGGAAACCGACGCGCATCGCCAATTCAGATCGCGACCTGCGCCAGCCGGCCGGATCCCTGCCCGTTTCGGAGAACATATTCAAGATCGCCTTCGGGATCCCGTGGTTCAAACACGATGAGCCGGAATTGATTGCTCAATACGCCGCCGCCTATCGAAAAGTAGCGCTTCAAGCTGATAAATTGATATAGCTTTCGGCATGCACGCACGGACGATCCTGAAATCCCAGTGGCCGTCACTCGCGATGGTCGTGCTGTTGATCCTGGCCTGGGGCGCGCCCCGAATCGCGCATCATCTAGCTGACAACGGGATCTTACGTACCCTGGCGATCGTCGTGATCTTCTTCATGTCCGGCCTCGACCTGCCCGTCCGCAAGGCCATTGCGGGCGTGGCGAATTGGCGGCTGCACCTGTTTATCCAGATCACTTCCTTCATCATCTTCCCCGCAATTTACTGGTTTGCGATCCGCCCCTTTGGGGATGCGATGCCTCACGCCTTGCTGACCGGCTTCTGCATCTTCGCCGTACTACCAACCACGATCACGTCCTGCGTGGTCTTCACGCGCCTGGCGAACGGCAATTTCGGGGGCGCGATGTTCAACGCCGTGCTCGGCAATATTGTGGGACTGGTGGTCTCCCCTGCCCTGTTCATTCTCCTGACCGGCACGGCGGAGAACGGCATCGACCTGGATGCCGGCCGGGTATTTGTGAAACTCGCCAGAATCGTGCTCCTGCCCCTCGTGGTCGGACAGATTGTACGTGCCGTCGCCGGCGACAAACTGGGAAAAATAACCCCGGCTATGCCGGCCGTAAACCGCTGCTGCATACTGGTGATAGTGTATCTTTCGTTCGGCAATCTTTTTGCGCCGGGCGTACTTGACCGTGCTACAGGTGCGGTGGTACTGCCGCTGGTGCTTCTCGTGCCGGGCCACCTTGCCGGCCTATGGCTGGTCTGGACCCTCAGTCGCCTGTTCCGCTTCGATCACGGCGACCGTGTAGCGATTCTGTTCACGGCGCCACAGAAGACGCTTGCCCTGGGATTCCCCATGATCATCGCCATCCTGTCCGACCGGCCCGACATGATCGGACTGGCCTCATTGCCGATAATCGTGTACCACGTTACCCAACTACTCGCGGCCGGTTTCGCCGCGGACAACGTACGCTCATGAAAATCGACAGTGTTGACTTCTTCTACCTTGCCCTCCCGGAAATTCAGAATATCGGCGACGGCAGCCAGGACTCGTTACTCGTTCGCATCACGGCGGACGGGCACGTCGGCTGGGGCGAAAGCGAGACCGCGCCCCTGGTCTCGATTGCCAACTGGTGCCATCCCATGTCGCATTCTGCGTGCAAGCCGATGCGCGACACGGTGCTCGGCCAGACCCTCGATGATCCCGCCGATATCGATCGCATCACGGTAGCGGTCCAGGCGGATGGTCTGGACACTGCTCAAACAGACCACACTTTCGCGGGTGTCGAGATTGCCATGTGGGACCTGCTCGGTCGCAAACTTGAAGAACCGGCGTACCGCCTGCTCGGTTATGATCGCGCTTACCCCAAGACGCCGTATGCCTCCATGCTCTTCGGCGATACACCCCAGGAGACACTCGAAGGGGGAAAGCGCGCGAGGGCCGAAGGATATCGCGCTGCAAAGTTTGGATGGGGCCCCTACGGACGCGGAACAGTAGAAGAGGACCGCGACCACGTCTTCGCTGCGCGCGAGGGCCTCGGCACCGAAGGCATCCTGCTCGTCGACGCCGGCACGGTCTGGGTGGACGACGTCGCGATGGCCGAACCACGACTGGCAGCGCTGCAAGAGACCGATGCAACCTGGCTCGAAGAACCGTTTATCGGCCAGGCGCTGACCGCCTACCGCGACATCGCAGCGATCTCCGGCTCCGTGAAACTAGCGGGCGGCGAAGGCGCCAAAAGTTTCTACGAGGCACAACACTTGATCGACTACGGCAACATCGGGTTTGTTCAAATCGACACGGGTCGCATCGGCGGACTCGCGCCATCCAAGCAGGTTGCGGACTATGCCGTGGCGAAGGGCATAACCTTCGTCAATCATACTTTCACGACCCAGATCGCGCTCAGTGCCTCGCTACAACCATTTGCAGGACTGGAGCACCACACGCTCTGCGAGTTTCCCGTGCAGTCCAGCGAGATGGCGGTTGCCCTCACGGGCGGCGCCACCGTTCCACGCGATGCGAACGGCGACGTACTCGTTCCGGAAGCGCCCGGCATCGGCATGGAGCCCGACCTGACAGCCGTAAAGCCTTATCTTCAGGATGTCAAAATCCGCGTTAATGATGAAGAAATATACCGCTCGTCTACGATCAACTGATTGTTACCGAGGAGACAGCCCGTGCTCAGAGTAGGCCAGGAAGAAACCGATGCCGTTCGCAGGGTATTCGAGAGCGGAAAGATGTTCCGCTACGACATTGATGGTGAATGTGGTCGCTTCGAACAACGCTATGCCGAACTCATCGGCTCCCGACACGTCGCGCTCTCGTCCAGCGGTAGCAATGCGCTGACGGCTGCTTTGGCCGGCCTCGAAATCGGACCGGGCGACGAAGTCATCGTGCCGGCGCATACCTATATGGCCACGGCCAATGCCGTGCTCGCGGTCGGCGCGATCCCGATCATCGTCGAGATCGACGAATCCATTACGCTGGATCCGATCGCCCTCGAGCAGGCGATCGGCCCCCATACGCGGGCGGTCATGCCGGTTCACATGTGGGGCCAACTTTGCAACATGGACGCCATCATGGCCCTGGCAGCCAAACACGATCTGCGTGTTATCGAGGATGCCTGCCAGGCGGTCTGTGGTTTCTACAAGGGGCGTGGGGCCGGCAGCATTGGACATGCCGGCGCCTTCAGCTTTAACTACTTCAAGAACATGACCTGCGGGGAGGGCGGCGCCACGGTCACCAATGATGACCATGTCTTTGACCGCGTACGATGCATGATCGATCCATGCGGCTTCTACTGGGAGGGCCGACCCGCGACATTCGAACCCTTCGTCACCAGCGGCGCGCGCGCCTCCGAATTCGAAGGGGCCATCCTGAACGCGCAACTCGATCGCATCCCGGCCCTGATCGACAAGCTACGCGCTCAGAAGTCCCGCATCGTGCAGGCCACGACAGACTCGGGACTCACCCTTTCGCCACGCCACGACCCGGAGGGCGAATGCGCGACGGCCCTCATGTTTCTCCTCCCGACCCCCAATGCGGCGATCGCGTTTCAGAAGACCGCGGGTGGCGGCATCCTTGCCCACACCGGCCGACACAACTACACCGAGTGGGACCCCATCCTCAGCCGGCAAGGCGGTCATCACCCCGCCCTGAATCCGTTCACTCTACCGCAGAACGCGGACTGCCGGATGGAATACAGTAAGGACATGTGCCCGAAGTCCCTCGAAATTCTGGCCCGCACCGTCTCGATCGGCATGCATCCCGACCACGGCGACGATGACGTGGACGCTCTTATTGCGAAGATTCTCGCAGCGGCGAAGCAGGTCCTGGCGACGGCGTAGGGCGGGCGGAACCTTCGCACGCGACCGCGCCGAACTTATCGAACCGTTCTCGCGCCGGCCGGCCGGCTTCAAACAAAGCGGCGACAAGCCGACGCGCTCCACACGGTCCCCAAGCGAAGCGCCATACGGACCGGGCTCCGCGAGAATCAGCCGTACACCGGCGCGCGAAAGGTGTCGACGTATTGGCCGCGCTCCTTCATGCGCATGTATTCACGCTCAAAGGGTCCTTCGTACAGCCGGCCCGGTCCATTGCGCACGTCGATCCCCTTGTTGGCGGATTCCGGATAATGACTATAAATCATGATGCGGCGAGGCGCACCGGAGCTGTTGGGGTGCGAATTGTGAACGACCAGCGTGTGGAACAGCATGAAGGACCCCGCCGGCGCCAGCATGTCCATTCCGCCGTCAAAATCGACCAGGTGTGGTAAAACCTGCAGGCCGTAATCAACCGTCTCGTGTTCGAGGTGCTTCTTATGCGATCCCGGCCAGATGCGTAGTGGGCCGTTCGCCGGCGTACAGTCGTCCAGCAAGAGCGCCGATGACAGGATCGTCTGCGGATAGTCTTGCGCGCAATAATACGCCCAGTCGTTGTGGATCGGAAAACTATCCTCCATGTCGCGAAGTTCAAACCCGTCGACCGCCTCCGGCAGCGGCTGTTTATAGTTAAGCTTCTCCTCCATCAGGACCGGGTCCTCACCCATGATTTCACGCATGGGCCCCAGGATCCGTTCGTCCGCAGAGACACGGCTGAACAGCAGCGACATATCATTGATCGGCTGAATCTTGCGTACGATCTGGGTGCCGCTCCCGTTACGACGCCAATCGAGCCGTCCACTAACGCGCTGGTTCGCGAGCGAGGAATTCAGGATCAGCTCCAGAATGTAGTCGGCCTCGTCCTGCATAGCCGCGACCTCGGCGTCGTCGAATACACTTTCCAGCACAAGGTATCCATTGTCGTCAAAGAATGCGCGCTGTTCGTCGGATAATATGGACACGTCTCCGGCTCCTTACAACTTAGGCAGTTCGCAGATCTCGATCGTGATCCCCTGCGCGACAACCAGGTGCTGTTCTATCAGCACATTCAACTTTTCGATGCCCTCGGAATAAATCTGATGCATTCCATGCATCTGCTCTATTTCCGAGTGTACCCTTGCTCTTTCCACACCTTACGCGCATAGGCCAGCCCCTCCTTACGTGGCGGATTCATGCCACGAATGCTCGGCGGCGGCTGACCAGGCCCGGCATGCTCCGGAAACGGCGACCAGTGATCATCCTCAAAGGGCTTGCGCTGGCGCTCCCTGCGAAAGTCCGGCACGTTGACTGGTTTGCCCTCCTCAAGCGCGCTACGCCAGGCGAGAATGCCGACCGACGACATGGCGACCCCGCGATACACGTTCAGAAACGGCTGCCGGCCGGACCGTATCGCATTCGCGAATTCGAAATTTGTAAAGAAGTCCCCTCCTCCATGACCCGCCCGGCGCGCGAGATCCGCATGCTCCGGCCAGTCGGGCACGTAGGTCCGCTCGGTCAGCTCGCCCTCTTTAAGATCCCATTCGTCGTGCCAGACACGGACCTGGCCCGGCCCGAAATAGCCGGGCCCGCGCGTGATTTCCATCGCACCGCGTGCACCGTGAAAACGATAGTAGTTACTGTGCCCCGGCAGGCCCAGTCCCATCATGCGAAAGACGGATCCGTTATCCATCCGGCATAGAATGACGGAGCCCGGATCACTTCGCCGCGCGGTCATGCGCTCGATCCCATTGTTGGCGATCGACAACCCGTTGACACTCACCGGCATCGTATTCGTCACATACATCAGCGGCGCAAGCGCGTGGGTGCAGTAATAGGTCGACGGAATCCAGTTACGCCAATGATTCTCACCACACGAGATCGACGCGGTCGAATGATCGGTCATGGGGTGATTATATTCGCCCTCCGCATAGTGCACCTCGCCAATCTCGCCCGTTCGATAGACACGCCGCATCTCCGTATTAAAGGCGGTAAACGGATAATTCTCAGCCAGCATGTAAATCAGCCCCGTTTGCTCGACCGCGCGGCAAAGAGCGACGCCCTCTGCCATCGTCCCATTGCACGAGGTTTCGCTCATCACGTGCTTGCCCGCGTGCAAAGCCTTGATGGCGAATGGGGCATGCTCGTGAAAGTAGTTCGCCAACACAACCGCATCCATGTCGTGCTCAAGGAACTTATCGTAGTCGGTATAGGTGGCCACACCGAGCGATTTGCCGGCCGGGCGCACCCGCTCCTTCCACGAATCGCAGAGCGCGACAAGCTTCATCCCTACGAGGTCGGTCGCGCCGTGCGCGAAACCCATGCCGCGTCCAACACCGATGACCCCGACGCGAATAGGTTTCTCGCGCCGATTTGAACGTTTCGACTTTGCAGAGCTAGCCATCAGTTCTCCTTTATGGGCGCCACAATGGGGCTATCACAATCCCGTGGCAAGAATTTAGTCGCCCGAGTCGAATCGGAATCCAATTTGCGTCTTTACGGCGACTCTGCGTTCGCCTATACCTCCCCTTTTTCTCGCACTTGGAGGTTTGAGTGGCAAAAAAAACACGCGCCGTGATGGTCGGTTGTGGCGGCATGTCGGCCGCCTGGCTTGGGCCCATCAGCGAGATGAAGGATGTAGAGATTGTCGGCCTTGTCGATGTGCTAAAGAAGAACGCAAGCGCACGCGCAAAACAATTTGATCTTGGCCACGCGATTGTCGGAACAGACCTGAAAACGGTGCTCCGTGCGACCGCCCCGGAAGTCGTGTTTGACTGCACCATACCCGAGGCGCACACGGCCGTCACGACGACGGCATTACGCCACGGATGCCACGTGCTCGGCGAAAAGCCGATGGCCGTATCCATGGCCGAAGCACGGCGTTCCATCCGCGCCGCTGAAAAGGCGAACCGGATCTATGCCGTGATCCAGAATCGACGGTATCTTCCCCAGATGCGGCGAATCCAGCGTGCCCTTGCGAGCGGATTGATCGGCGACGTCACAACCATCAACTGCGATTTCTTTTTGGGACCCCATTTCGGGGGCTTTCGTGACCACATGCCACACGTGCTCTTACTCGACATGGCAATCCACACCTTCGACCAGTCGCGCATGCTGTCCGGCACCGACCCCGTCTCGGTATACTGCCGGGAATGGAACCCAAAGGGGTCCTGGTACGACCACGACGCCTCTGCCGTCGCCATCTTCGATATGACAAACAAAATTGTCTTCACCTACAGGGGCAGTTGGTGCGCCGAGGGAAGCGATACCGCGTGGGACGCCACGTGGCGAATCATAGGAAGCCGCGGAACCTTGACCTGGAATGGGGCCGATGAGATCCGCATCGGGCGGGTCAGGAAGACTGGTGGACTTATCTATGAACCCGTCGACATCTCCGTGCCGCCCATGCGCAAACGCGATCGCGTCGGAAGTCACGCCGGACTTATTCGCGAGTTTCTTGACTGTGTGCAAAAGGGCGGTACGCCCGAGACGATCTGTACGGACAATATCAAGAGCCTCGCGATGGTCTTTGCCGCGATCAAGAGCGCCCAACGCGATCGCCGCATGGACGTCATTTGGTAACACCCGGCACGCAGCCGCCCTTGTCCAGAACGCCACGTGACGCATCATTCGGAGTTTGCAATTAACCTTTCATCTGTAGCAGAGTGCCCAGACTGCATGGCATGTAAAATCGGCTCAGACTACTACACGACCGTAACGTACTTCTGACTAAACGAAGTGGAGATCATAGATTATGTATGAGATAGGCGCAAAAGAGGTCAAGGCTGTCAAAGCTGTCATCGAACGCGGGTCTTTCTTCCGTTACGGAGGGGTCGAGACGAAGGCTTTCGAGAAGGAATGGGCGGACATGATGGGTACCCGATTCGCCTGCACCGTCACATCCGGCACGGCCGCCCTGATCACGAGCCTCAAGGCCATGGGCATCGGACCCGGGGACTCGGTCCTCGTTCCCTGCTATACCTTCGTATCGACCGCCCTGGCCGTCACGGCCGTCGGCGCCATCCCGATCTACGTCGAGGTGGACGAAACCATGAGCATGGACCCCGTTGACGCTGCGAAAAAAATCCAGCGCCACACGGCCTGCCTGCTTCCCGTGCACATGATGGGCACCCCCTGTAACATGCGCGCACTCAAGCGCCTCGCAAAGAAGCACGGGTTGCTGATGCTCGAGGATTGTTGCCAGGCCATCGGCGGAAGCTTTGGCGGCAAGCGGCTCGGGACCATCGGCGACATGGGCGCGCACAGCTTCAACCAGTTCAAAATCCTGAGCTGTGGCGAGGGTGGCGCCTGCGTCACCTCCAATAAGACTTTTGCCCAACGCGCCTTCATGGCCATGGATGGCAGCTGCAGCGTCTGGCCGGAAACCGGCAAGATGGATGAAGCCTTCTTCTGTGGCGGAAACTTTCGAACGAACGAAATCGCAACCGGCATCATGCGTGTGCAGGCGAAGAAACTCGACGGCATCCTGCGCGACCTGCGCCGCACGCGAAAGCAGATCCAGCGCGGATTGAAACTGCCGGATGACTGCCGCGTCATCGAATCGCATGACGAGGACGGCAATTGCGGGGTTTCCACGCTTATCCAGGCGGACACCGTCAAGCGGGCGGAGGAACTCCAGGCCACCGTCGGTCCCTGGCTGGGCGGATGGCGCCCGATCAACTCCGGTCGTCATGTCTACAAGCACTGGGATGTCATCAACGACAGGGTCGGCGGCCATCACAAGGACTGGGACTGTTTCCGCCATCCAAAGAACAAGAAGATCAAGACCAACTACCGCAGGAAACTGAAGCAATCCGAGGACTTCATGTCCCGCACCTGCATGCTCCTCATTCCTTACAAGTCCAATCGCGACAAGACCGCGCGCATGCTCAAGAAACTCAACGCCGCCCTTGCGAAAATGTAGGCACTGGGTGGAACCCTTTTATCGGGAGGATCACAAGCCAGAAAGGGCTTTCTCGAGGACAGCGGGATTCGCTGGATCCGGACTTATGCACGCGACGAACGCGATTGCCAGCCCACTCCTTTCTCGGTGTAACCCTACTTCTATCGACAACACGGCTTCCCCGAGATTCTCGAACTGGGTGTACAGGGCTACCAGGACGATTTCTACTGGGACCGCTTTGACGACCGCCGGCACGGCGATACCTACCAGGACTATCTCTACGCGACCCTGAAAGAAGTGGCGCATAACGACTGGGTCTGGAACCTTGGCAGCCACGACCACGACACGGCGACGAAGGCACGGTTCTTCGAAACCAAGGGCAAGTGGCTGGAGGACTTTATCGTCCGCGCCAGGGACCTTAACATCCGCTTCGTGGGTCCGGAGGATTATTACACCGAGCGCCAGGCCGCAGCCTAGGCAAGCGCAGCTACGAGTTCATGCCGCGCGCGGGAACGATCGCCCTACCCCTTCAAAATCGAGCGCGGATCGCGATTCCAGTCCAGCGGCGACACGTCGCCCGGGTTGTCGAGCATAAGCGGTGTCAGGCGTTCGAGCCATTCAGCTGAGAGGCGCTTGTCCGGCGGCATGTTCAATCGGTGATAGAACCCGGCCTGTAGCTCCGGACGCAGGTTATCGTAGTCCGTGAGGTACCACATCGTGATCACCGTGCGGCGCTCGTCGGTCTCGTTTCCGCGCGGCCCGTGCAACAGGCGCGCATCACCTACAACCAGATCGCCGGCGCTCACGCAGACATCTACCTGGTCTTCGCTGTCGGCATACGCAGGATGCGTCGCGGGATCCTCGTGGCGCGTACCCTCATCGTGCCCGCCCAGTTCATGCTGCGCACACCACTTCAGATTCGAGCCCGGAATTGCGCGCAGGCAACCGTTCGCGACCGTCGTATCGGTCAGGTAGTACATCAAGAAAATCTGCTGCGGTTCGCGCTCGGCGCTGATCGGGTCGTCCCAGAAAGGCCAATCCTGGTGCCAGTATGACGGCGGCGAATGAGGATCTTTCGCAATAATGTATCCGCTCCAGTAACGCGGACGATCGAAGCCCAGTTCATTCAGGGCCTCGATAGCGGCCGGCCAGGCGATCAGTTCGCTGAACACCTCCGGTAGATGCGGGAGCGCCGCAATGCTGCCCTGCCCGCCCGCAGCCTTGCGCTGTTCGTCGGTATAGTCGACCCAGATATCCTCGGTCGCGACCCGCAGGCGGTCCACCATGCGATGGGGCAGGATACGGGGCAAGACGCAGAAGCCGTCCTCGAGCATGCGATCCCGAACCGAACGCGTCTCGCTCATACCTGTGGTCCTACTTCCAGGGAATCGCCCTCAGGTGATTGGTCGTCATCACCTGGCGCGAGACGCCGGGTCCGTTCCAGGAAACCGCCATCACCGGATTCGTCGACTGTGTGAGTTGAAACTTGAAGTCGTGCGCGCCTGGCGTCAGCGTCGTACCCTTGCTGGTCGCGACGGGTTTCTCGTCAATCCACATCTCCGCTTTGCCAGTCCCTTGGAAGTAAAACACGTAGCTACCCGCAGATGGCACTTTCACGAGACCGGTCCACCGCGCTGAATAGGCCTTCGGCCGCGTCTTCGGAAACGCGTAGGATTTCGTGTCAAATGTGAGGGAATGATCGAGTCGATCGGCATAAGCCTTATCGAGATTGCCCCCGCTGTAGTACTCGCCACGCAAGCCGCGCAGCGGGTAGAACGCATCCAAGACCGTTGCGAGCTTTCGACGTCGCACCCCGTCGGCAGATTTCAATGCGCCGGCGACATAGGCCGTCACGCCCGCGACGGCCTTCGCGTCACCCATACGTTTCCCGAATGCGGCCGCGTCACGCTTGCACTCCTTGACCAACACCTGTTCAAAGTAGCGCACGAGGTCGACCAGGTTCTTCTTCGAATCGGCGCGCACCAGGCCATACAGGTCTTTCATCACGGCACGACTCGGAAGATTGGTCGTGATGCGCAACGCGGACGTCAGTCCGATCACGAGATTAGTCGAAGGACCGTTCCCGAGACGCCTCACGACGAGCGGACCCAGTTCCTGATCGCCGAGCTTGGCGAGGCAGAGTCCGGCGCCAATCGCCAGCCGGTCGTTCCCGTTGCGCAGCGCGTTGCGCACGAGGTGCCTGCCCGTCGTATCCGCCGCCTTGAGCACGACAACGGCCTTATCGAAATCCGCCTTTTTCCCTGTGGTCAGGGCCGAGAGCTGGTTCGTGAGCGCCGTGATCCAGCGCGGCCAGGGGCTCGTTCGCATGTACGGCAGCGCCACGTACCGCCTCGTGATTCCCGGGCCCGTCCAAAAAAGTTCCAGGCGCGTATTTCCAGAGGTCTGCGTCAGGTCAACACGGACGGCGTAGGGACGCGCGTCGAGCACTCGCTCGACTTTCTTGACCGTGAATCTCCTGCTGTCGAGCACCTCTTCGCCCTCGATCCACAAGGTCGCATGGTCCTCGCCAAAAAGCTCCAAGACATACTTGCCCTTGGTCGGCGGCGTCAAGGTTCCGGTCCATCGCGCTGAAATGTAATCCTGCCGGCTGCCCGGCGTCGGGAACGCGCGATTGGACACGTAAACCTTGTCAACGCGGGTTTGCCCGATTGATGCATCGAAGTAGGTTCCCTGGTACATATCCAATTTCATTCCGGGTATCTGCGGCGCGAACACGCCGCCATGCGTCATGGCCCAGGCCGCCAGTTGCTCGTCCGCAGAGATCAGCAACCGATCGAAATATTTTGTGAGACGAGTACCCGCAACGGCATCCCCCGATCCATCCCCGAAGGCCTTGACCTGACCCCGATTGACCTTCGAAAATACGGACGAAAGAACGATCGCGATGGGCTGAACCCCGTGCTGTGGACCCTCAGCAAACGCGCGATACAGGCGTTCCAGCGACGCCTTGGCTATATACTGGGGCACCAATGCAAGAGCCTCGGCCAGCACGTTCGCCGTTTCGCCTTGCGCCTTTCCAGCCAATCGCTTCGCGATCAATGCGATTCCCGGACCGTCCCCGTGCCGCGCAAGAATACGAGCGGCCTGCCCGGCGACATCGTCCGCACCGTATCGGACAGTGTTTCGCAGGAAGACGTAACTGGCGGGTACATGGTACTCGATCAGAATACGCGCCTTACCGGCCGTAACCGGGTTAGTCTCGGTTAGCTTCTCGATCGCATCCATGATTTCATCCGCTCCATCGAACCAGAGCGCGGTCCGATACGCGGACGGCGGAACAATCGTCTCCTTGGCATCGCCCGGGGCCCGCCACAGCAACGTATAGCCGTTATTGCTGCTCCAGTTTCGCAACTCGGCATTGACGGGATAGACCCGCGCCTCAAACTCCGTCTCAGCGCGGCGATCCGAATAGGCCGAGTTAAACAGGTCAATAGCCTGGCCGATTCGAACGCGCCCCAGCGCATAGGATTTGAGATTGAATATATGCTTTCCCGGCTTCTCGATGACAAGCACTCCGCGCCAACGAATAGCAATGTTGTTCTGCAATCCGGCCGGGAAAGGAATTGCGCGATTCGCGAAGTTGAGGTGCCCGTCACGGCGCGTCTTGACGTATGCTTCGAAACTAAAGCCCTTGAAGTACTCCCCCGTCAGGCCCTTAAGGTAGGGCGCGAACGGTGTCCCGAATACCACGGCCCGCTGCACCGTGGCGGCATCACGGGAGGTAAGGCAGGCCTCCACGTAGTCGCCCAGCACGCTGTAGGCGCCGTCCTCGCCAAGCAGGACATCGAACGCCTGCTCGTCGTTGCCGCAAACCTGTTCCAGGATGCCGCAAAGCACGATCGCGTCGGGAATCATGCTTCTGGTCGCATCCGCCTTGACCGCACCGAGCATGGCCGCGTCGGCCTCGACCGTATGCGCCAGGTCCCGCACGCCCTGCAGCAATCTGCCGCGGCGGCCCGGATCCTTTTCGGTTGTCAGACGGGCAAGAATAAACGCCGGTGTCCGGCTATCGCGCCGGTCGACCAGTAAATCCAGCGCCTGCGCCATATTCGGTGACGCGGAATTGGAGAGCACGTCACGCAGGAAAATGTCACCGACAGATCCGGCGCGTCCAATCACGACCTTGGCGCGCTGCACGTGGGCAGAATTAGTGGAGTTGAGGGATTCCATCGCCAGCTTCAGGTTTTGAATCATGTCGGGCCAGGGACGCGTCCGATACGGCAATCGGTCGGATGGACCGGCACCGGGAAACCCCCAGCGCAGCAAAGCACCCGCCGTTGAACTCCTGTTCGCCATGTCCACACGAATCTCATGCAGACCGGCAGAGAGTCGGTTCGTATGCGCTACGACCCTCCAATAGTTGGCGCGTGCCAGGCGTTTCCCATCAACCCACAGCTTCGCCCAGTCCTCGCCCTGTAATTGGAAGACGTAATTGGTTTCCTTCGCGACGGCTATGTAGCCGTCCCAGCGTGCGGAGATACCGACGTAGCGATTGCTCGGGTACCGGAAGTTCTGATTGTAAAAATTCACCGCAGCGTCCAGGCGCTGTGTAACGATCAATTTCGGATCGTGTTCCCATCCGTCGTAGTAACGGCCGCGAACCCCTTTCATGTACCCGGCCGAAGATCCGCCCTGCTCGCAGGCCCAGGCCATGACACTCTCCTCCGCATGTGTCAAACCGCGCTCCACGTAATCGCGCAGCGCGTCAAACGAACCTGCGACGCCCACGCGCTCGTCATACACCGCGCCGCTTCCGCCACAAACCCCATCGACCAGCACCTGCAGTGCGCCCGCCACCTCACGGCGCGCGTACGTTTCGTCTTCTTCGATCAATCTCTGCGCAGCCGCAAGCTGCTCAGCGGTCATCTCCATCACAACCGCATGCAGCACACCAGCCACTGCGGCCACAAAATTTCGTGGTTGCTCCCCCTTCAATCGGCTGAGGATGCCCGGTACCGCGCCGGCATCCTTCATCCTCGCCAGCAAGGCCGCGGCTTCGATACCGAGTTTTCCGGCGTCGTCGCGAAGGGCTCGGCGTAGAAAAAGGCGCCCACTGTCTCCCGACTCGAGCAACGCCATGCGCGCCGCCTGCACGATTGGCAATTTGTCCGCCGCGAGATTTTCGATGGCGACGCGAATCTGCATGCTCGATCGCTTCGCAGACTGCAGGCGTAGCATCAACTTATTCAACTCGGACACCCGCTCATGGCTGCGGAATTTGCTACGCAGCTCACGACAGAGACGCAGTGCCCTGGTCAGTTCCGCGTCCGCCTCGAGCACAAGCACGCGCTGGTAACCCTCCTCAAACAGATCGGTCGCTTCAACAGGAACAGCAGCGGGCGGCGTGTTCGAGGCCACAGCGGGCGGCGTGTTCGAGGCCACAGCGGGCGGCGTGTTCGAGGCCACAGCGGGCG
>CAJWTS010000057.1 GCA_913047795.1 uncultured Verrucomicrobiota bacterium
CAATCGGAGGCGTGACGCACACTCGCTGGGTGCAGGTCGGCTTGTCATGAACCCCGCGGAGAAAGAGACCATGCAGCTCGTGACGGATTTCCACCATGATGGATTCGTCATCGCACGCGGCCTGTTCTCGCCCGGCGAGGTCGCGGAAATCGAACGTCAACTGCAGCACTACATGGACGCTTTTCTGTCGGAACTCGAGCCCGGCGAAGTCTATTACGAGGATTCGGAGTCAAGGCCGATCAAGGCGCTACACCGCATGCATGAGCGGTCCGCGTACTTCCGCGACCTGGTATCCGACGATCGCTTGCAGCACATCGTCTCCGCTCTCCTGGCGGCCGAACCGATTCTCTTGTCTGTGATGTTCTTCGCCAAGCATGCCGACCACGGCAGCGCAACGCCGCCACACCAGGACAACGTCTTTCAATGCTGGTCGCCGCCCGATGCCCTGGCGGCGACGATCGCAATTGACGCCTCGACCGTGGAAAATGGCGCGCTGACCATCCAGCAGGGATCGCAACAGCTGGGCCTGCTGCCGCATCGGCCATCCGGCGTGAAAGGCTTTAGCCAGGCACTGTGTGAACCACTCGATACCGTGGCCTATCCGGAGGTTGCGCTCTGTATGGAACCGGGCGATGTGGCCTTGCATCATGTCCTTGCCATACACCGCAGCGATCCAAACACGAGCGGCCGATCGCGCCGTCAACTCGGTATCGGGTATAGTTCGTCGCATTCCCGGCGGGACGAAGCGGCTCTCGCGAGGTACAAAACCGATCTGGGCAAGCTGAATGCCTCCATCGAAGCCTGATCGGCCGAGCGGAATGGTGCGGCGCGTATGACCCAGGCCACGGATACATTCCTTGAGACGCTAAGCGACCTGATCGCGATCCCCTCGTGCTCGGACGCGGCCGGCGGGAACGAGGCGGCCGTGCAGGCCTACGTGGCGGACCAGTTTCGCTCCGCCGGTGCGCGCGTGCGCACGTTTGACGCCACCGAGATCGACGGATTCCTGGATCACCCGCTCTGCTACGGCCCCGATCGCAACTACCGCGATCGCCCGACCGTGATTGCCGAGGTCGGCCCCGCGGACAAGCCGGCACTCCTGGTGTTGGCGCACAGCGATACGGTCTCCATGAACAACAACCCCGCGTTGTGGACGATTACGGAACCGTTCGTTCCTCTTATAAAGGATAACCGGCTCTATGGTCGCGGCGCCAACGACGACAAGTGGGGCGTGGCCTGCCTGATCCACATCCTGCGCGCCTTACAGGCCGATGGGGTGCCTCTGCGCAAACGGCTGGTCTTCGCATCGACCGTTGACGAAGAGAACGGGGTGGGCAACGGCGTGCTGCTCCTGCACCTGGCCGATCTGGGCGCGGAGGCGGCCCTGTACCTCGACGGCGGCGATCATGAATTGTTGATTGGCAACCTGGGCGGCTCGACCATGGAGCTTCATCCCCCGGCGAGAACCGATCATGAAGCGCTGGTTGCTCTCGAGTCGCACTTCGTCGATGCATGCAACCGAATCAGCGCTGAGCGCCGTCCGCTGTTCAGCGGGCCGTGGCAGGACAACGAGGCCGCCGACCGCAGCGTCACCCCCCGGCTGATGGAAGAAGGTTACATTGCCCTGTACTTCTACACCTTGCCTGACGAGGACGGCGCCGCCTTCGAGCAACAGCTCGAGGGAATGGCACGGGACATCCTCGGCAACCAGGCGGATCAGTTTCGCATGTCGACGCATACACCGTGGTTCGAGCCGACGTTGCTGGATCCCGGGCATCCGCTTGTCAACCTGGTCGCGGGGGCTTACGCAGCGGTTCGCAACGAGCCGGCGAAGGTTACGACGGTTTCGAAGCAGGACGCATTTGTGTTTCGGCGATACGGTTTGCCAACGGTGGCCTACGGGCCGGGACCCACGCGCGGGCACGGCGCCTATCACCAGCCGGACGAAGCCATCGATATCGACGACGCCATGGCCGGCTTTCAAGTTGCGCATCGGGCGGTTCTGGATTGGTTGGGGAAGGATTAAATGCCGGATGAGCATTTTGGCCTGTCTTCAACAGGCCCGGATATCGCCGCCCGTGACGGCAAACC
Source organism: uncultured Verrucomicrobiota bacterium (assembly GCA_913047795.1). Lineage (GTDB taxonomy): Bacteria > Verrucomicrobiota > Kiritimatiellia > CAJWTS01 > CAJWTS01 > CAJWTS01. Next base: position 2,092 of record CAJWTS010000057.1, read on the forward strand.
ATTGTTCAAGCCGTGTTGATCGGCTGGGTCATCAGGCCGTGCGTCCACTCCGACGGCATAAACGTCCGCTCCGCGTAATCCTCGCAGGAGAACTGCAATCGGCGGCGAACAGTCCATGTCGTGCGTTTCGTAAGCCGACGTGACGCCTTGCCTGCGGGGGCAAAATACACGCCCGCCCAGTCGTCGCGCCTTAACTCGATCACGCGCCGCGCGTCGCCGTCATAGTCCACCCTGACATCGAAGATGCCGTTCCCCATCTCGAGTCGGCCGTTCGTAGCGACGACGTTCCCGTCACGAATCGCGCGTCGTCGACCGCCTGCCGACGCGATCTGCACCGGAGGGTATTCGTATTTCCAGATCCGCTTGTAGGTGTCGTGATATTGTTCGCTACGCTCGGTGAAGCGCGTTCCGGCGAGAAGCAGCGACTCCACACGCACGGGCCGCTTCGCACGGGCCTTGATCACAAGTGTCTCGCGATCCTCGATACGCAACGGCAGACCCGGAAGCACCCGCACCTCGTAATGCAACTCGGCGAGCCCTTCGCCGCCGAGCGCCTCCTTCCATGTCAGCCGAACACCCTTCGGCGACGTCGTGATCTTGATGGGGCCGAGCAGCGACTTGTTGCCCGCATCGTCACTATAGATCGTGCCGTTCAGTCCGACGTAGTTGCGACACGAACCAGTGCTGCCGGTCATGCCGCCCGCGTCGAGCACTTCGTTATACCCCCCGCGATAGACCCAGGTGAGATCGTTGCCGTGTAACGGCCGAAAGACAGCGAGGACCAACGGTCCCCATGTGACCGCGATGCGCTTGGCCTTGCAGGCGACACCATCGATCACGACGGGTGCCTCCATCCACCTGTCGTGACTGCCCTGCACATCCGCAACCGCCGTCATTCGCATGCGGAAGTCGACATCCACGACGTCCCCCGTCCGCCAGCGCCGGCGCAGCACGAGGTACCCATCGCGTTCGCCGCCGGGCTCCCGCTTGCCGTTGAGCGTCACCTGCGCCGCATCCGCCCAGGCAGGAACCCGGATGCGCAGCGCAAACGCCGCCTCGCGCTCGGGGGATATCGTCAGCCGGGTGTGCGTGTCGCGGGGAAGGTCGGTCCGCTGTTCGATCCGCACGGCGAGGTCTTCGCGCAGGGGAATCGTCATGTCCGCCGGGAGAAAAAGATTAACCTGGATGACGCGCGCGGAATACGTGCAGGCATATCGCGTCAACTTCTCGATCCCGAGCGGCGCGTGCATCGAGCAACACCACCAGGCTTCCAGTCCGCGGAAACCCTGCTCAATGTTGCTGGTGGATGAAAACCCGCCGTTGGGGAGCTGGTTGAACCAAAGATGATTCAGCAGCGTCTTCTCGGCCGCGGCGATGTAGCGCTCCTTGGCCGTCAATTGCCAGAGCTGGAGGCTGATCGTCAACCAGTCCGCCGTGCCGCAGGGCTCGTCCGCCTCGATACTGTTGGTGAATACCTCCGGCAGGCCGCCGGTAACCCACACGGTTTCTTCCTGCATGGACTCCCACGTGCGGACCACGAGCGGCAGGCAGCGCCTGTCTCCGCTGGCGATGATGTAGGCCAGCAGGCCGCGAACGCTCAGCGCAACCGAATGCGCATGCGTATGCTCCGGAAACCCACGCTCGCACTGGCGACGCGTGAATTGCGCAAACCGGCGCGCCAGCGCGAGGTGCTGCGGTTTGCCCGTTTCCTTCCACAGCTCGACGATTGCCTCCAGGGCCATGGTCAACCAGGAGGAGGCGTCGCGATCCTTTCTAAAGTTGCGGTCGTACCAGCCCGCCAATTTTTCCGCCGCGCGCAGGTACTTACGGTCTCTGCCGAGGCGGTACATTTCCACGAGTGCCGCCAGGGCGCGGCTGTTGCCGTTCTGCACCATGGTGTGCAGGGTCGTGTGAAAGCTTCCGTCGCGGCGCTGGTGGCCAAGCATGCCGTCCGCAATACGCTGCAAATCGGGGACGGGCACGTCGACGGAGCGTGACAGGATCGCCATGGATTCCGTCCAGCGCCCCTGGAAATCCGCTCCCCAGCCGTAATCGGCGGTATCTCCGATCAGGGTCGGCCCACTGCGGGTGCCGATCCAACTGTGCATGTTGTCGGCCGCGCGCTGCAGCCGGGCGGCGACTTCGCCATGCAGCCGAATCTCCTCCGGCATGAGGTGTCGCATCTCAGGCATGGCGGGAGTCTCATGACAATCCCACCGGGTGTCAAGCCGCCGCGCGCGGCTCAAACCCCCGACGGTTCACCCGCAACCTTGCGGATGACTTGGTACGAAGCGAGGCCGGAGGAGTGGCCGTCCGACCAGGTGACCTGGATCGCATAGTTGCCGATGGTATTGATCTCCTGCGGCATGACGGTCGCGGCGACATCTTCCTGCTTCAATTTCTGTTCGCCGGTCATCTCGTCGACGCACAGGGCGCATCGACAGGCAGTGCGCAGGTCAAAGTTACCGACTTCCGTGACGGAGCCGTCGGACCAGGTCAGCTTGATACGTGACGCGTCAAATTCGACCTCCGGTTTTTCAACGCGCTCGTGACTGGACTTTCCGATCGCGCGCACCACCGCATCGGCCGCAGCACGCAGACCCTCCGAATCCACCGGCGTGTCAAAACTGCGCCCGTACTCCGCGGGCGACAACGGCAGTTGCGCCAGGATATCGATTCCGTAGCGCTCCGTCAGCGACTCCGTTCCCTGGCCAAAGACATAATGCTTCTTGTCGCAATCGTCACAGACGAAATAAGCCATGTTTTCGATCATACCGAGGACAGGAACGCTGACCTTGTCGAACATGATGATGCCTTTCTCGACATCAACCAGCGACAGGGCCTGCGGCGTACTGACGATCACGGCCCCGTCCAACTGCACCGACTGGCAGATCGTCAACTGCACGTCGCCCGTGCCCGGCGGTAAATCCATGACGAGAATATCGAGATCGCCCCAGGCCACTTTGTGTAAAAGCTGCTGCATATAGTTGGCGACCATGGGGCCGCGCATAACGGCGGGATCGCGCCCCATCAGGAAACCGAACGACATGATTTTTAATCCGTCAACCTCGGCCGGAATCATCATGTTGTCCTTGTCGGCCTTGACGCCGCCGGGGTGGAGATCGAACAGGGTCGGAATCGACGGGCCATAAATATCCGCATCCAACAGCCCGATCTTGTGTCCGCGCTGGGCCAACACCCGCGCCAATCCGGCCGCCACGGTCGACTTCCCGACCCCGCCCTTGCACGACGAGACCGCGATCAAGGACCGTACGCCCTGCAACCCGCTCTGCTCCGGTGCCTGCCGCGGCGCGCGCGGTTGGCTCGTCATATTGACTGCCACCTCGTCGACGCCTTCCAGTGCAGCCACGAGCGATTCCGCCTCGCTACGGAACTGATCCTTCACCGGGCAAGCCGGCGTCGTCAACTCCACGTCGAAGGCGACGCGGCCGCTGTCAATCGCCAGGTTCTTGATGAAACCGAGTGAAACGATGTCCTTCCCGAAATCGGGATCGATAATCGCGCGTAAGGCGTCGAGAACCTGTGCTTCAGTTGCCATAAATTCGTTGTCCGTTGTTAGCTTGCCCTTCGAAGCCCGAAGGGCGTAGTAGGGTTGTTAGTTGGCAGAGAAGTAGACCCATTCCACTGTGCACTGAAGAGCCCAAACGAGTTCAAGCGCTTGGTCAGGCTTTCTGGATCACAACCGACCAGTGTCCGTCCGACTGCTGGGCCTGCTCGAGAATGGCATGTCCCTCAAGCTTGACCGACCCGGGCACGTTCTGAATCGGCTCACCGTCGTCCAGCAGAATCTGCAGGATCTGACCCGCCGCCATGGGTTCCATCGCCAGCTTCGTCTTGACGAAGTTCATTGGGCAACCGACACCGCGAAAGTCTTTAAAGAGATCTGCGTCGCCATCCCCGGAGGATGTCGCACCGGCGGCCTTTTCGGCAAACCCGGGCGTATTGTCTTCTTCCTTCGGAGGCTCGCACACGGCCCCAACGTTGAACTTCAGCGAATCGTCCATACTCTTGTAGAGCTTCTCCATGGTTTCGACGAGCGCGGAGACCTGGTCGGTCGCGGCGGTAAGCATCGCGAAATCACGGTCCTTAGCCGCTTCGACAATCGGCTTGAACTCCGCCGGGACGAGATTCGACTCGATGAAGTGCTGCGCAAACATGTCAAACGCCTGCTCCTCCTTGCGCACCTCGATCGCGCGGGTCACGAGCAGCATGCGTGAGCAATGGAAAACGATCTGGTAGAGATCTTCGTTCAGCTCATCGCCGGACTTGTCAGCCAGCGTGCCGTTGAGCGCCTTGGCCGCCTTGAGATCGACATCGATCATGTCAAACACGCCGGCGCAGCACTCGGCCTTCTGCCCCTTGAGGAGCGAGAAGCGGTTCTGGGTGCCCCAGTCGTGATAGTAGCCCTGGTCGGCTCCAATGGTGGGCAGGTCCTTGAACCGTGCGGCGACGGCCTTGATGTCCGCCCGGCCGCCGTTGTTCATGTACTCCGAGAAACTGCTGTAGTCGTCCTTCTTATCCAGGTACGTGCGCAGCAGTTCGGTCACAAACGCCGGCGTATCCTTGGCGGGCACGTCGTCGACCTTCTCCGCAAATTTTGTTTCGCCGTCGCGTACCACGCCACCGGCCATGATGTTGTAGGCGGGCATCATCTCGCCGTCCTTACGCAAGACCTTGCCGAAGAAACCCAGATCTGCCGCGTGATGGCGACCGCAGGTGTTCGGGCAACCCGAGATATGGATTTTGACATCGGTGAGTGCGTCCAGGTCGAGGTCGCTCGCGAGTAACGCATTCGCGATCTCCGGCGTCACGCCGCGGGGCAGGCAGATCCCCAGTTTGCAGGTATCCGCACCCGTGCAGGCAACCAGGTTCGACACGACGACCGGCGCGGTGGACATCGTGTGCATTTTCGAGAGGAAATTGTACACGTTACCGACATATTGCTCGGGAATGTTACGCAGGTGCAGGTTTTGGAGCAGCGAGGTCCGAATGCTGTTCTCGCCGAACACCGCAAGAAACTCGGCCAACGCGACCCCTTCGCGATTCTCGATGTCGCCCAGGTGCAACGGAACCTTGATCGTTACGAGTCCATCCTGCTTCTGCGCCTCGACATAACGTGCCTTCCAGGCGTCAAACGTCTCGCCACTGGGCGTTTCCACCTCGAGGTCGATTCCGTCGTCCGCCTTGTTCTCAAAATCGAACGGGCTGATGTCGAGCTCCAATCCCGATTCCAATCCGGCGATCTCTTCCTCGACAATCCGGCGAATCTCTTCCACGCCAAGTTTATCGACCAGGAATTTGAACCGGCTCTGGTACTTGCGACGCCGGTCGCCCAGGCGATCGAACATGATCTTGATGGCACGCGCAATGTAGTAGACCTGCGTGTCCGGCACCCACTCATACAATACCTTGCCGAGAATCGGCCTGGCGCCCATGCCGCCGCCAACGTAGACCTTAAAGCCCTTCTGCCCGTCTTTCATCTTCGCGATGAATCCCAGGCAGGTAATGGTGGCGTTCGCGCTGTCCTCGACGGTATTTGAAAACGCGATTTTAAATTTGCGCGGAAGGTTCCACGAATCCTGCTCGGAGATCAGCCGTGTCGTGAGGGCCGACGCGTACGGTGCGACGTTGAATTCCTCGTCAACACTGACCCCCGAATCGTGAGAGGCCATGATATTGCGAATCGTATTCCCGCCACCGCCACGCGGTGCGAGCCCGACGCTCATCAGCCCCTCGTAAACGGCGACGATGTCGTCGATATCGACGTAGTGAAGCTGGACGTCCATGCGCGTCGTAACATGAAACTCGGCGGCACCGTAGCGATGCGACAACTCGGCGACCATCTTCAACTGGCGCGGCGTGATCTGGCCGCCGGGCAGTCGAATGCGCACCATGTGGGTCTCAAGCTTGCGTTGCTCATAAATGCCGTGCGCGACCCGGATACCCTTGAATTGGGTGGGGTTCAGCTCACCGGACGTATACGCCTCAATATCCCTGCCAAACGTGGCGACTTCTTCCGCCAACGTTTCCGGTAAATCATAAAATCGCATCTGGTCTTTTCCTTAATGGTTCGTCGATCGCAGGGACACAGTTCCAATATCACGGTGAAACTAGCACAGTGCAATTCCTGCTGCAACTCGAAATAAGCTAATTTTGGGCTTATTTAATTCTGTTCGATCTTATAGCATAATCGGCGCCCATGCGCGGACGGGCCGCGACGGCGGATCCGGCGGCAAACGTCCCCATGTTGCATCATGTCGAACCCCGCAGTCAGAGGACGCGGCGCGTCGGAGAACCCGGCGAACCGCTTTCATTCAACCGTTTACGAACGCGATCCGGCTCCGCCGGAACCCGGTCCGCGGACAACGTTTATCGACGATCATTCCAAGAGTCTGATCACCTACAACGACAGTCCGGATGTTGGCTTCGACGCCGGCATCAACCCCTACCGTGGCTGCGAGCACGGTTGCATCTACTGCTACGCCCGGCCGCTGCACGAATACCTGGGATTCTCGTCGGGCCTGGACTTCGAAAGCAAAATCATGGTCAAACACCGCGCACCCGTTCTGCTGCGCGACGAACTGACCGCGAAAAAATGGAAGCCGCAAGTGGTCGGCGTCAGCGGTGCGACCGACCCCTATCAACCCGCCGAGCATCGGTTCCGACTGACGCGCGCATGCCTTGAGGTTTTTCTCGAATTTCGCAACCCGATCGTCGTGATCACTAAGAATCAACTCGTGACGCGAGACATCGACCTGCTCGCACAGCTCGCCGAGCACCACTGCGTCGCGGTCTATGTCAGCATCACGACACGCAAGGCGGACCTCGCGCGCACGATGGAGCCACGCACGAGTTCGCCCCAGGCGCGGCTGGCGGCCATTCAGCAATTGTCCGCGGCCGGCATTCCAACCGGCGTCTTCGTGGCCCCGGTCGTTCCCGGCCTGACCGACGAGGAACTACCGGCAATCCTCGAAGCAGCCGCGGGTGCAGGCGCGCGCGCGGCGGGATTCATCATGCTGCGCCTGCCGCATGCCGTCGCCGCCATGTTCGAAAACTGGTTGACCCAGCATGCGCCCCTGCGCAAGGAACGGGTCCTGCAACGCCTGCGCGAAATGCGCGGCGGCGAGCTGAGCGAGTCGACATTCGGAGACCGAATGCGCGGCCAGGGCGCTTACGCCGAACAGATCCAGGCCATGTTCAAACTGGCCTGCCGCCGCAACGGGCTCGACCGAAAAGTGGAAACCCTCTCAACCGACGCCTTTCGCCGGCCGGGGGAAGCAGAGCAGCTCGATCTTCTTTAGTTCCCGACCGGGGTGATTGGCTTCGTGATTTCGATCGTGGTCGTCGGCGCCGTTCTGTTCATCTTCGTTCCGTGACGCGCCGGACCCCATGTCGCATATACCATAGTATGTACGATGGCACATCCTATCCGCGCTAACCCACGGTCACGGATTTGGCCAGGTTGCGCGGCTTGTCGATCGGAAGATCGCGCGCGACGCCGATGTAGTAGCTCAGCAGGTGCCCGAAGAGGCAGGCGTAGATGGCAAACTCGGCGTTTCCGCTCGGCGGAACGTTCACCTCGCCCTCGCCGGTATTGGAGACGACAATTGTTCGCGCGCCCCGCGCTTCGACTTCGCGCTGACTGGACAGCATCGACCGGTCCGATCCCGGAATCAAGCAGATCACCGGCGTGCCGTCCTCGATCAGGGCCAGCGTGCCGTGCTTCAACTCGCCGGCCATCATGCCTTCGGCGTGGATGTAGTCGATTTCCTTGAACTTCAGCGCGATCTCGCGCGCCATCGGATAGGCCGCGCCGCGGCCCAGGACATAGATTTCGTTGCGATCGCTCAGCTCATCGGCCAGGTGCTTGCAAATCGGATCGATGTCTTCGAGTGTCTGACTGATCTTGCCGGGGATAACCGATAGATCGATATCGAATCCAAGGCGCTCCGCCAGGCCCATCAGCGCGATGACCTGGTTCGTAAATGCCTTGGTGGATGCCACGCAGATCTCCTGGCCGGCCAGGAGATCGAGCGAGACGGTGGAAAGCCGCTGAATCGTCGAATGCGGTACGTTCACGATCGCGCCCAAGCCGGCACAATCATCGATGATCTGCTTCAACGGCAGGATCACGTCCATGGTCTCGCCGCTCTGGCTGATCGCGATGACGAATGTTGACGCGTCCACCAGGATGAAATTCTCGAACTCCGACGCGATCACCGTGTGCGCTTCGTAGTTGAGCTGGTTCAACATGAACGCGCCAATCAGCGACGCGTGATACGAGGTCCCGCAGGAGAGAAATACGATCCGCCGTGCGCGCTTCATGTGGGCGGCAAACGCAGTCAGCGGCTCCGACTGAATAGTGCGAAAGGACTCCAGAAGGCGCAGGGCGGTTTGCGGTTGCTCCAGGATCTCCTTGATCATGAAATGTGGATGCTCCTCAAGGGTCGCCTCCTCGGATGACCACTCAAAACTATGCGGCACCATCGCATGCGCGGCACCGTCCGCCCCAAAGACTTCGAACGCATCCGGCGCGACGATCGCGTACGTCATGTCGTCGAAGAAATAGGCCTCCCCGGTCTCGTCGCTGAACGCCGAAATATCGGAGGCCAGCACGAAAGCACCGCCGGCCAGTCCGCCGACGCGTGCGAGTGCCAGCGGGGAGTTGTGCTTGAGTGCATACATGCGTTCGTCGCCCTTGCGCATCAACAGCACGGCGTAGGTACCCTCCGTCACGCGAAAAAAGTCCTGGATCGCCTCTTCCATCGAAAGCCCGTCCTCGACGACGCGGTGCCGGAAAAACGCCGCGATCACCTCGCTATCGGTCTCGGAGAGAGGGCGACAGCCGGGCACCATGGCCTGGAGCTCGTCGGCATTTTCAATGATTCCATTGTGTACGATCATGAACTCGCCGGTCGCATCGCTATGCGGATGCGAGTTGACCCGTGAGACGCCGCCGTGCGTGGCCCATCGCGTATGGGCGATCGAACCGCAGGTCTCATAATCCGTGATCGTCGCGACAAACGGATCAACCTGGCCGGCTTCTTTTTGAATGTCGCCCTCGAGCGTGGCAACGCCGACGGAGTCGTAGCCCCGGTATTCGAGCCGTTTCAACATGTGCAGCGTGTTGCTGCGAATGCTGTGCGGCTGCTCAGACAGTATGCCGACGATGCCGCACATCAGGTGACGTCCCTTTCCACGATTTCGCCGGGACGCGTGGTTTTACCGGGCCAGATCTTACGTCCGGGAAAGGTGGCCGTGTGCACCCCGGTGCAAACATTGTCCCCGATGAAAGCCCCGAGCTTCGACCGTCCGGTCTGAATTTTCTCGCCGTTGATCGGCGTCACATGCTTCGCGCCATCGTGCCGATAGTCGCTTGTGGTAAATCCACAGCCAATATTGACCCCGGCCCCGATCACGGAATGCCCCACGTAGCTACGATGTTTGCCCTTCGTTCCGTCGAAGACTACGGAATCAAAAATTTCGAATCCGAACCCGATATAACATCCGTCACCAATGACCGTGTCCGGCCGAATATAGGCGGTCGGGCCGACCGTCGTGCCCGCACCGATGATCGCCGGCCCTTCGATCGTCGTGCCGGCCTTCACCAACGCACCCACGCCGATACGGACGGCGCCCTTGATCGTGACCGACTCGTCGACTTCGCCGTCGATCGTTTGTCCGTCCAGTGATTGTAAATACGCAACATTGGCCTCGATGATATGCCACGGATAGACCAGGGGTTGCCAGCTTGCCGCCGGAGACACGGGGCATCCCTCCTCCACGGCGTTGCGCAATCCGTCTTCGAGTGATCCTCCGATCGCGGCCAGCCGCTCACCGCCGATGCGTGCCGCCACGATGCGTCCCTTCTCGCCGGCCGCACCAAGCCCACCGACGTCGGCCTGGTCGTCGATGACCAGGCAGGTCCCGGCGGATAGCGCCTCCGTCTCTGATGGCCCGATCGCATCCTGCGCATTCATTACGACGTAGTCTTCACCCGGCGCCGGGGAAATCGCTGCGACATCTGCGTCGGGAATGATTGAAATGGGCGTGCCGCCTGTCGCTCCCATGTCGGCCCGGACCGGATCCGCATCCCCACCGGCAAGAACAAGAATCTCGTCGACGCATGGAGCGAGCGCTTCACAGTTGCGCGCGAGCACACTCCTGTTGCCGATCGGCAGCAGGCATGCCGGCCGCGTCAACGTGAATGGATTTAGCCGGGGGTCCCGGCTGTCGGCAAGGAGAACGGCCTTCATGCTCCAAGTTCGGCGGCCAGCGTATCCGCGATACCGCACGCAAGCTCCTTGACCTGGTCCCCGTCTGTGCCCTCGACCAACACCCGCGCAAGCAGCTCCGTGCCCGAGTATCGAACGAGTACACGCCCGGTATCACCAAGAGCTGCCTCGGCCGCGGCGATCGCCTCGGTGATGGCCGGAACATCCTCAAATGCCTTCTTCTGAGCGACATTCACATTGATCAATGACTGCGGCGCCTTTTCGAACATCGATGTGATTTCCGAGACGGGATCGTCGCGATCCTGAACAATACAAAGCAACTGCAGGGCCGTGATGATGCCGTCTCCTGTCGGGCTATGGTCGCGAAAGATCACGTGCCCCGATTGCTCGCCCCCGAGGTTATGGCCACCGCGGGCCATGCAGTCGGCGACGTAGCGATCGCCCACCTGCGTCGTTTCAACGTTAACACCGCGCTCGCGCATCAGGAGCTTGAGCCCGATGTTGGACATCACGGTCGTCACCAGCGTATCGTTCGCAAGGCGCCCCTGATCCTTCATCGTCAGCGCCAGCGTCGCCATGATCTGGTCGCCGTCAATGACCTCGCCCTGCTCGTCAACGGCCATCAGGCGGTCCGCATCACCATCGAACGCAATTCCGATCTGGGCGCCCGTCTCGACGACCTTGCTCTTCAAGTCATCAAGGTGCAGCGCGCCGCAGTTGAGATTGATGTTTGTGCCGTCCGGCTGATCGTTGATCACTGTCAGGTCGGCGCCCAGTTCCCGGAAAATTTCGGGAGCCACGGAATAGGCCGCGCCATTTGCACAGTCGATCACCATCTTCAGACCCGCCAGGTCCTTGTATCCGACAGTCGCTTTCGCGAATTCGATGTAACGGCCATGCGCTGTCTCGAGGCGATAGGCTTTCCCGATTTCCTGCGGCGGCGCATGGTCCTCGTCGATCGTATCCGAGAAAAACGTCTTTTCGATCTCCAGCTCCTTCTCGTCGGAGAGTTTCACGCCGGTTTCCGTAAAGATCTTAATGCCGTTGTCTTCGGCCACGTTATGTGACGCCGAGATCATGATGCCCGCATTGGCATTAACCGAGGTGGTCAGATGCGCGACGGCCGGCGTCGGCAGCGGTCCGACCAGGAAGACATCCAGGCCCATCGAGCAGATACCGGAAGTCAGGGCCGTCTCGAGAATGTAGCCGGACAGGCGCGTATCCTTACCGATCAAGACCGTGCGAATATCCTGTGTATCGCGAAAGGTGCGCGCCAACGCTTTTCCAAGCCGAAGGGCCACTTCGGGCGTCATGGGATACGTGTTCGCCACACCGCGAACGCCATCCGTTCCAAATAGTCGTCGATTCATTGGATTTCGTTGTCCGACTGATTCAAGCCGGTGAAAGAGCTGCAAGACCACCGATATTGTAAGCAAGGGTTGCCGTCGGCTCAAGCCCTTTCGGTTTGTGACCCCACCGGTCAGACACTATAGTTTCCCTTGGCGACACGACCTCGACGGAGGACCATGCGAAACATTTCCTGGAAGAAAGCGATCATCGGCGCGGCGGTACTTCTCGGCGGCTGGTATATCTATCATCACTTCCTCGAGGAATCCGGCATTGTTCCCCAGTCGCCCGAGCAATTGCGCGAACGCGAAGAACGGGAAGCCGATCAACTGCAGGAAAACGCGATCCTTTACGAATCGCGGGATCGCATGCAGAAAGCCACCGAGGCACTGCGCCAGCGCGACTACAGCGTCGCGGCGCGCCATTTCCGCGAAGCGAACGCGGACCTCAAGCGCCATGCACGCACGCACAGCATGCGCGACGCACAGACCCCGGGCATCTTTGCCATCGGTCGCGAGAAACTAATAGAGGACTATCTCCAACTGGTGAAAGCCGAATTCCGCGTCTTGCTCGATCAACTGGTCGCCGGGCAAGTGGCTCCCGCGACGGCAGAAATCTTCGCCGGCGACTACAACACCCATGTTCCGCTCGTCGCGCGGTACGCTGATTTTCGCGACGAGATCTGTGCGGCGCGCGCGCGCGCCGCAACGCGCTGGCTGCGCATCATTTTGCCGGCCTGGCAACCGGAGATAACCCGCGAACTTCGCGACATGCTTGAGCGCAAGTGGATCGCGCCGGCGGGGTATCGGCTCGTATTCGGGGAACCGATGAGTGCCCTGGAGCAGACCGCGACCTGGAAAGAATTGAAAGTCATGTATGTTGAAACCGCCGCGCAGGGAGCCCTGTCCCCGCACGGCGCAGGCCGATCGGAAGGCGACAGCATGCTCACCGGCCCCGCGCGGGCCGAATTACGATTCGCCATGACCGGGGAGACGAACGTCATATCCACATGGGACCAGATCGGACCCTTTGTGGCGCGTCGCCGCTCGTGGACGCGACCCACGGCGGAAGACGTGATGACGGACAAGCCGCAACGACTATTGTGGCAACAATTATTCGCGAAACTAGCGACGATACGACCCTTCGCTCTTTTTCCCGGTGTGGACGCGGATTCATTGCGGCTGACGACTGATGCCGGCGAGATCCGCGAAGCCGACGCCTTCGCCATGCAACTGCTCGACCCCGAACGGCTCAGGCGCGAACTGACCTTGCTGTTGGGCCAAACGCAGGCGCAGCAGGCTCTGCGCCGATTGATCATCGCGCTTGAACTGGATTCTTTCGCCGACTGGTTGACGGCATCCCTCGAAGATGCGTCCCCTCAAGACCGCGCGGCGTTACAACCGCTCTTACAAATCCATCCCTGGGTCGGCGATTACGAACCGATCCTCATGCTGGCCACCGGCGTCGGTCGGACGCCCGGACGATCCACCATTGGCGTCATTCGCTCCCAACTGCCGGACCCCGCGCTCCGCAAACGCATGCTCAAGCACATCAACGATCGCAGCGATGCCAACCGGGCGGGACTGGCGCGATTCTACATCGAATCGGTATCCGCCCGGCATCTCAAGCCCTGCCTCGCATGGATCCTGGACGAAAACTCCGATTTCGCCATGACGGCCTATGATGCCTTGCAGCGGCGCGACGCCCAAAGCGCCGACGAACAACTCTTGCGCAACTACGACCGGGTGGCGCCCAACCTGCGTGCGCGCATGATATCCACGTTCTGGTATAACCCCGACCGGCACGGCGCGCGCGAGATCGCCATATTGCTGGACGCCGCGGAGCAGACGGACGACGAGCGCCTCGCCCGGTTGGCGACCACCGCCATCCGGCGCGCTTCAATGCATCCTCGCGGCTGGGACGCCTACCGGGCGCTGGGACGACCGGCAGATGACGTCGCGGCATTCGAATACGACAGCACCCTGGCGCTGCACGTGCGCCGTGCACGCCCCAAGCTGGCGGACGGCTTTCTGCTGGGGCTCCTCTTCAAGACACAGGCGGACATCGATGTCGCGGGACGGCGCCAGAAACTGCGCGAAACCCCAACATGGTTATCCGGCGAGAACCGGATGAAGGACGTGCGCAATCAGGCCGTCGCGCTACTGCTCGACGGCGACGAAAATAAGCAGACCGTCGTCGAGGCCTTTCTTGAACTGACGAAGCGTTACGCGAACGACACCGAACTCCGCCGCATGATCCTCGTTCACATCAATCAGCGCAAACAGGCTCGCGGTTTGCCTTACGGCGGCGAGGCAATGCGGGACATGGTCCTCTTCGGGATACGGTCCGCGGACGCCATCGTGCGCGAACGTGCCTACGACATTTGCGCGTATGCCCTGGACCAGGGCCATGCGGACTACCACGCCCTGTTGCAACAGGCGACGACCACGGAAGAGAACCCGAAGTTACGGATCAAACTGCAGAAACTGCTCCGGGATTCCAGCGACTGACCCGACCCTCTGAAACGAGTCCAGCCATAATGTATAGGAAGGCGGACAGGGAAACGGAAAGGGAACAGGATGAAGAGAGAGAACGTGGAGAAAGCGATTCAGGTGCTTCGGGAAGGCGAAGTGCTGCAGGGTCAAGGGGCGAGCAGCCGTGCAGCCTGCTGGAAGATCGGGGTTAGCGAACACCGTTACTATCGCTGAAAAAGTACTTCGAAGTTGGCCGTGAGGACGATAATGTATGAATATGAATGGGTGGCGATCTAATCAGACAGGCTGGGGGAGACGCGGCTCGGCAGGCGCGCTCATCGCGCTTGCCGCCTTCCTCTCGTTGGCAACCGGCGCGTTCTCGAAAACACTCAACGAGAAAATCACCACGCCGGCCCATGAATACGACATTCACTACTACAACCGGGATGCTTCAAACGCGAACTGGTTCACCTCGGATGGCGACGCCCAGTCGATCGCAAACCATTTTGACCCGGAGACGGGAACCGGTATTCACGATGCGCAGGACAACTTGAGCTTTCGGGAACCGTCGGGTTATCGCCGCGATGTTAAGCTGGTGGAGGAGTGGGATCCCAATGTGGGCGGCGCGGCAAACTGGACACGTATCCGCTTGCCGGTGGCCCTCCTGAACAGCATCGGGCATGGCGGCACGGTAGCGCGGGGGATCTGTGTGCACGAGGGACACCACATTTGCCAGTATGAGTACATTGGGGTTAACAGCAGTTACGGACGGAGCACCTTCGGCATGCTGGGATACGAGGGCCCAGCCACGGCTATGCAGGACATGTTATTTTCCTCTACGGATAACTTTGTGGATAAAACGGATCTTAGCTGGACCGCGTTGCGCTGGATGAACGGGTACCTCAATACAGAGGACAGCGGATCCAATTACGATGATTACTTCTGGGGAAACAACGGGTATGAGTCGGCCCTGTTCTGGAAGTACCTGACCGAGCAGTTTGGATCCACGAGGACCGAACCGCAGGTGGGTGTCGATGTCATACGCCGGTTCTACCAGCTCGCCGATGAGAACCGCCTGGGGATACGGACGACCATACAGGATGTGCTGGACGAGAAAAACCGCTGGTCGACGATCGCCTCGGACACTGGCGTCGACCTGAAGGAAGTGTTCCAGGATTTCACCATTGCCAACTGGTTGCGGCGCTACCGCAGTCCCCAGGCCTGGGGTAGCGGGTACACCTTCGACCTGGCGGATCCCGCCCGCTTCTATTACGTGGACGAGGATCCCGCGACTTCGTCAACCGCCCTTTTCCAGATATTCTCCATAGGAACAAACGGGTATCAGGTAGCAGCGTTAAGCGATGAACGCCCGGCGGCTACCAACGTGCACAGCCTCAGTCCCGGAAACAACACGGGGGAACAGACGATCAACATGAACTTTTGGGCGGCCCAGTACGTGCAGTGCAACTTCATCGGCCCAGCCACCGGGTCCCATGGCATCGGCTTCTGGGCGGAGACCGAGTCAGGGGGGAGGATGTGGTATTCCCTTTTCGGGATGCGCCAGAGCCAGACCATCGACCTGCTGGAGAAGGGGACCGTCGATCCCTCCACCGGGAACAGTTTCAAGTATGCCGCCATGCAGTCGGCCAGCGATCCCTACACCATGCTGGTTGCGGTATTCACCGGGGAGACGGGGCCATCCGTGGACGGGGGCACCTATCTCACGGTGAATGCGGACTACAACTTCGGCTATTTTGAGCCGACCCTCGATATCGTGGAGCCCACGCAAAGCTACAAGGCCTACGTAGGCGACGGGGCCGACCCGGAACGCTTCCTGGTCCGCCTGCGGGTGAACAGCCCCGATTACCTGGGCGCGGGTTCCCTGACCGGCCTGGAGGCCGAGGAGTTCGATGTCTTCGTGGGCAGTTCCTCGACCGCATCGAACGAGGGCGAGGTGATCGCGGCTGCATACGTGCTGGGCGAATACTGGCTGACCGTCCAGGCGCCGGTCAAGGTGCCGACCCCGGCGAGCCCGAGGGGCTTGATCGTGCAGCTGGGTGGTGTCAGCGACATCGAGGAGTCCGCTGTGGTGTACGACTACCTCGAGGTCGACCAGGTGCTGGTGATCGACCGCTCCGGAAGCATGGACCGGAGTTCCGGCGGGGTGAAGCGTATCGACGGCGCCCGGGCGGCCGCCCAGCTTTTCGTCGACACCTCGGGTAGTGACGACCAGATCGGCATCGTGCGCTTCAGCGGGGACAATGATGAAAGCACCGAGACCGGGACCAACTCCTTCGCTGACGCCCAGGTACTCTACTCCCTGCAACAGATGGGCTCCCAGTTCGAACGGGACCTCGTAAACCTCCTGATCGACGAGGGGAACCCGGCTGGGGACCTGCTGGAACCCGCCGGGAATACCTCGATCGGGGACGGGCTCTTCTGGGGAGCCAAGGAACTCGATGCCAACGGAAAGAAAGAGTCGGAGAAGTGGATTATCCTGCTCTCGGATGGCCACCAGAACGAACCGAGCACCTTCGACGACCAATTCGGCTTCCTCTACGGGACCGGGGTGCGGGTCGAAGCGATCGCCCTGGGGCCGAACGTGGATAAAAATCACCTGGAGTCCATTGCCTACGACACCAACGGGAAGTTTTACGAGGTGGAGGCCGCGGAGAGTTCATCGTCGAAAGGTGGTGCGGGCAGTGGGAACATGATCCTCGACTTGGCCAACACCTACCTGCTGTCCAGCGAGCGGATTCATCGCAGGGACCGGATCCTGGAAAAGACGGGGTCTATCGGGTCCAATGCCACGATCGTGTGTGAACTCGACCTGGCCGAGGGCGGGCTTTCCGATTGTGTCGCGACCGTATACGCCAACTCCACCTCCGCGGACCTGGACTTCACCATTGTCACGCCCGCGGGGCTCCCCGTACCCCTGCCCGACGAGGGCTATACCGCGACAAACCTCGACCCGTCCGGGAACTACTGGGACCCGTCCTACTATACGACCTACCGCCTCGGAAGCATGGGAGACGGGCACTGGACCCTCTCCATCTCCAACAACACTGCCAATACAGAATCCTACCTCCTGGTCCTTTCCGGGAAGAATAAGCAGGGGGTACAGACTTTTCTCCACTTCGTGCAGTACCACGGCGATGCCGCGGTCTACCCGGAGGACGGCCTCTACCTGCGTGGCCTGCCCATGCCCATTTCCCTGGTGCTCACCGATGGCCAGGGC
Source organism: uncultured Verrucomicrobiota bacterium (assembly GCA_913047795.1). Lineage (GTDB taxonomy): Bacteria > Verrucomicrobiota > Kiritimatiellia > CAJWTS01 > CAJWTS01 > CAJWTS01. Next base: position 19,407 of record CAJWTS010000057.1, read on the forward strand.
CCGGTCCTGGGTGCCGACGTGATCGCGGAGGTGAGTCACCCCGGCCGCTCCCTGGTCTCCCTGCGCCTACGCGACAACGGCGGGGGCTACGACGGGGCCGCCAACGACGGGGTGTACAGCGGACTCTTCAGGGCTACCACCGAAGCCGACGGGTCCGGCGGCGGACTCATTGAATCCAACCCCCCGACGATCAAGGGCAGCTACCACGTCACCGTGGACGCGACCGGAATCGACAACCTGAGTCGACCGTTTCAGCGGGTCAACAACGGCTCCTTCCACCTGTACGAGGTGGAGCAAGGCCTCGGCGGCGACAGCGACGGGGATGGCATGCCCACTCGCTACGAAAACCTGCACGCAGGCCTGGATGGAGCGGCCCACGATGCAAACGGCGACCTGGATGGCGATGGCCTGACGAATATAGAAGAATACCAGGCGGGCACGGATCCGGGCGCCGTGGACACCGATGGCGGGGGCGAAAATGACAAGTCCGAGCTCGATAACGAAGCCAACCCGCTGGACCACACCGACGATGTTTTCACGCCGCCGCTGCAGGCCCGGGTCCTGGGCCTGCACCCCCTGGACCACTCGCGACCGGTGGACCCCGTCTCCCCGTTTTACCCGAAGCCAAACCAGAACATCCTCGGGTTCGCGGTCGAGCGGGGCTATGAAGGAATGGAAATCTATAGCTCGCTCGTGTCCTCCAACAGCTTTACCCTGCTGGACACTGTCCCGGTTGGAGACGAGGGCGGGATATACACGCACTCGAACCTCGTCAACTTCACGACTTACTACTATTACATCGTTCCCCTGGGCGCGGGAGGACGGCGCGGCGTCCCCAGCCACATTTTCTCGGGCACCCCCCGCATGGACTATTCTGCCCCGGAGGGGGTCCTCAGCATCAACTATGGCCTGCCCGTGACCATTTCGCCGGTCGTCGACCTTTTCATCTTCTCGGTCCAGGATGCGGTGGAGATGAAGGTCGGGAACAGTTCCAGCCTCGATGGCCTGCCGTGGCAACCCTTCAGCCCGACGGTTATCGGACATACGCTGGGTTCGCCCGTGAACGGCCAGGCTTGCCTGGTGTATGTCCTGCTGCGCGACGCCGCCGGAAACGAAAACCTGCTTTCGGATTCAATCACGTTCCTGTCGGCGGTGACCGCCGGTCGTTTCGTTGGTCTGGCCGACGCACCGTGCGACACGAGCGCCCTCGGAATCGGCATCACATTCCTCGGGACGAACGGGGCAATGTACCAGGTCAAGACGCCCGGAGACGGGTCCTTCGACGTGCCGCTACCCCCGGACACCTACGACGTGACACTTGAACTTCGGGGCTATGAGTCGATCGCCTTCAGCAACCAGGTCCTGATTGCCGGCGCACTGATCGACCTCGGCACCATCGCGCTCGTGCCCCTGGACAGCGACGGTGATTCACTCAAAGACGTATTCGAATTGCGCGACTACGGGACCGACCCCGACGACGCCGATACCGACGGCGACGGGTTCGACGATGACGAGGAGATCCTGGTGCTGATGACGGGGCCCACCAACGCGACCTCGCTGCTGACTATCGAGACCATCGATGACATCGACCTGACCAACGGCATGTTCTGCTTCAGCTTCCAGACCGTCCCGGGCGTCACGTACAACGTGGACGGATCCAGCAACCTCGTGGACTGGGTTCCGGCCATGTGGGGCGGGACCAACGTCGTGGTCAATGCATCGACCGACGTGTCTCAGGCCTGGGTCGACCTGCCGGTCACCAACCCGACGCCCTATTACATCCGGATCGGCGTCCCCGTCGGGCCCTAGCCCCTGCCAGTGGGTAGCGGCGCGAACGGCCCTACATGATTCGGCCCGCCGACACTCACGTCCGGACACTGGAAGCTTCTTCTCTTCAGCGGAGAACCAGGGGAACAAGGGGTCCGTCCCATTAACGATCGCCCAGGTGCACGGCGAGTTGCGGTTGCGGCCTATTCGTCCAGCTCGATCCGGATGAAGCCGGTTGCGGTATCCGTGGCAATGGTGTGCGTGCACAGGGGTTCGATTCCGGGAATACCGCTAGCCACGTTGCTCCAGCTGCCAGCCTCCAGTGTCGGGGCTTCCACGATACTGTAGGTTTTGCCGTATACCGCCATCCACGAGACAACAAAGTCGTCGTTTCCCCTGAACATATCGGTCACCTTCAGCACCGAGTCGACATCAACCGGTGATGTGCCGGCAAAATACTCGGCCCAGTTCAACATCCCGTCACCATCGCTGTCCAAAAGCGCTGTAGCCTGGTCGGCCGCCAGCCCGAAACCGAGCATCCACGATGCCGGAACGCCGTTCGTCAGCATCGGCTCCGAGTAAATCCCGAGCCGGATGTTGTCCACCGCCATATCGCTTCGAAAACCTGTGCCGATGATTCCGCGGAACTGGATGCCGGTTGTTGTGTCCGGTGAAAGAGCAACCACCGCGGTGGACCAGGCATCTGAACCGGCCGTATGCTGTTGCCCCGTGACGGACCAGGCATCCATCTGCCACGCCAATCCATCGAATATATCGAGGTACAGGCTGCCCATGGCATTGCCATACATGTGGTAGTCGAACATTACTTCTATCTGCGGGAAATCACTCAGGTCGAACATGTTTGAGATCATGGCGATGTCGGAAGGCGAGGGACCGCTTGCTTCGGTATAGATATAGTAGCTGCCTTCGGACGCGCTGTCGGGGCCGGTGCTGGAGCTTAGGGTTGACCGGTCGCGTCTCGTCCAGTCAAAATCATCATCCGCTCGGTTGGTCCATCCGCCCCAGCCCTCTTCAAACGAGTGGCGATCGATGCAGATGTCAAGCGGACCGGACTCCTTGAACATGGCTCCGCCTTCACCGGACACCCGGATTGTGTAGTTGCTTGCGCTTGGCAAAGAGACCGGCACGGTCCACTCGAAGCTGTCGTCGTTAGGCGTATTGTCTGCGATCACGACCTTCTGCGCGCCATCCCGCCATAGTTCAATATCGATATTTTCGTACGCGGCCGCGCTGGATTCCCATTCAATGGCAATCGATTCCCTGTTCGTGTAGCTTCCAGACCCTGGGGCCGTCAGCAGAAGATCTGTGACGCTGAAAACGAGCCAAACAACCACGGACGAGTTCATCGCGTCGGGGGAATTTACCATGAGCGAGCCCAGGTAGCTCCCCGCTGCCAGGCCCGTTGCGTCGAACACAATCTCGTGTGAATCGACCTCCCCCGTCACGGTTCCATTCGTGAATGCGACAGAGAGCCAGTCCGGCCCGGAGAAGGAATATGACAAGCTCCCTTCACCGGCATTATCCACCATCAGAAAAGCCGGTCCCGATACGTGTTCAACGGCGCCGGTCAGGATGATCGAAACGAGGGAAACCGCTAGTATCGGCGCCGCTTCAATCGTCAGCTCTATGTTGACGGTGTGTGTGTCTGATGGATCACCCGTGTTTTCAATCGTGACTTGTCCATGGTGCATCCCGTTGCTGAGCGCAGTGGAATGGTAGGTAATGGCGACCAGGTCGCTCTCTGCCAGGGCGGTCCCGGTCGTTGGCGACAGGCTGATCCACGGGTTCGTGGAGGAAACCGTGTAACTTAAGGTTCCTCCGTTCTTGTTCCATATGCCGATGCGATCGTCTGGCGGCGACTCGCCCTGAAAAGCCCGGGGCTCCAGGAGAAACCGGTCGACACCGACTTCTGCCGATCCGGTCAATGAACCCGCCCCCACGATAAAAGTCATGGTTTCGCCACTGGAACTGATGTCGTGAAGTTCCAATCCGGACGGATCGCCAGAGGCGGGGCTGGTGGTTGCATTGACCCACCAGTGGGCATTAGGCAGCGTGGCATCGGTAAAGGTATCCTTGTCGCCATCGTGAAACAGGTCGCCGGAACCCCCGTTGTTCACATCATATTCGAGATGGAACGATCCGTCCGCCTGCTCGACGGAAGCTTCATAGTGCGTGTTGCTGGTCATTTCATCATACCGGCTGTTTCCGTCATCATCGCAGTGCATGATCATCAGGCCATCATCCGGCATGGTCGACCCATCCTCCCAGCCGTAGTCGTTACTGCGGTTTTCAACAAGAAAGTATTCATTCGACGCGGCGGGATTAAAATATTGATAGAGCGGTCCGTCATCCACCCGAACCGAGCCGCGAAAATGGCTTGCGGC
>CAJWTS010000058.1 GCA_913047795.1 uncultured Verrucomicrobiota bacterium
CCCCGCCCGCCGTAGGAGCCGCCGCCGTTGCCGCCGCCCTGGTCGGGTCCGGCACTCTGGAAGCCCTTTTCGTATCCGCTGATCGAGGCTCCCGGGCCGATGTCGAGGTCGCCTCCAATGGTGGCGTGCAGGCGCTGTCGGAGTTCTGTGACGCCGTTGCCGTTCGCGGTGTGCGTCCATGCTCCGCCGAGAATGTTGACGTTGCCGAGGATATGGAGGTTGGTGAAAGCGGTATCGTATGCGGGGTAGGTGGTGCCGAAGGTCACCTCGCCGCTATAGAATACGGACTGGGTCCAGTTGGCGACCTCGTCGGTGAGGGCGCTGCTCCACGTCAGGTCCGCGCTTGAAAAACCGCTCAGCATGATCCTGTCGGACGCGGTGGGGAGACGTTTTTGACTCCAGCTGTTTGTGTCGGTCGCCGAGTTGCCGATCCAGACGTTGAAGTTGGTCAGGAAACTCGAGTTCTGGATGGTCACCGTCTGTGTGAGCGGCGAACCGAGCAGGTAGAGACCGTTGCTCAGCGTGATGCTGACGGTTTCGTTGCTGAAATCGTAGTTGGGCAGGGGCGTGACCACGATCGGGGCGCTGGCCTGACCGACTGCGATCGTCACCGTGCCGCCCAGGTACTCGTAGTCAACGCCATTCGACGCGGTGCCGTTGATGGTGTAGTTGACGATGGTCGGGCCGTTTGTGGCTGTCCCCGGACGCTGAACGCTCACTGTGCCGGTGTCGGGCCCATCCTCATGTGCGAGCAAGTCGGTCCCGGCCAGCGAAATGAAACCGGGGAGAAAGCTGGCCGTGGGTGTTGCCCAGGCATCGTGGGTGCTGTTGCTCGCGTAGAACCGGTAGAAGTAGACACTATTGGAGCTGATGTTCACGTTTGTCGAAAGGGGACCGGTCGCGGTCTGGACGCCGAATGAAGCTACGGTGTCCCACGTTCCCTTGCTCGTGGTCTCGTCGGACTGGCCCCAGTAGATCTCGACCAGTGGATTGCCCCCGCCGAGGGTGCCGAGATTGCCGTTAAGCGTGGCCTGGGTCAGGTCGAACGGATCTGGATCCTTGTTTTCGATGAAGAGCCCGACGAAGACAAAGCCGGTGCTGGTCACGAATGAGCCCCCAGCCATGGCGTTGAGGTTGCTGGCGCTGTAGAGGGTGCCTGGTGCGAAGTTTGTACCGTTGATGTCCAACTGGCCCACGAATTGCGTGGAGGGTGTATCGAATTGAAGGAAGCCGCTATTATTCGAAAGAATGATTCCTCCGAGAGCCTGGTTCTTGCGCACGGCAATACGTCCGCCGTCATAAACGATGAAAGTTGTGTCGGAGTAGTTCTCCTCGGGCGCGAAAGCGGGAGCGGGATAAGTCACGTCGCCCTCGAATAGCGGCGGCACATCCGTGCCCGCGCTGAGCCGGCCCTCGTTTTCGATCAAGACCTTTTGATTCGCGCCGCCATGACTGGTGCAGACTGTGCCGGGGGCCGTGGCGGTGCTGACCTCCTTGGCATGGGCGCTGATGGTGCCTGTATATCCGGAAAAATCTGCGCCGGAATTCGTGACGACCACCGCGACCCGTCCGCCTCCGCTTGATACACTGACGTTGCCGGAATCGGCTCGAATATCTCCGCTGCCGTCCAGTGTTCCCGTGGTTAGAAAGACGCTGCCGGCTGCGCTGCTGCGATCGCCGTAGGTCTGGCCGTCGGAACTGATGATGCCGTCGATCGTCGTGGTCCCAGAGACGCAAATCTTGACTGCGCCGCCACCCTGCCATCCGCCGACAGCACTGCCGAAATTGTGCGGTGACAGGATCGACCCGTACGTCTGGCTGCTGGTCGGGCCGCGACCGCCGTAGGCCGCACCGCCGTATCCGGAGCCGCGGCCTGGTCCGCCATGTCCTGCCGATTGGGCGAGGAATCCACGTTCATCGACATCGATCGCGCCGTCGGGTTCAACGGTCAGATTGCCGATAATGGAGAGGTCCATCTTGTAGGTTTCGGTCGAACTGCTTGGGTTTGCGGAGTGCGTCAGCAGGCCTCCGTTGGCAACGCAGACGTTGCCGGTCAGGGTATGTGTTCCGTCGATAATGAGGCCCGTGTTGGTCGAGAGCGTCAATGTGTCGGCGAAATTGAATATACTGCCGCTCAGGCGCACGTATCCCCGCGTGGCGCCGTCGTTGACGAGAGCGTTGGTGGAGAGGGTCAGCACCGCGTTGGACGTGACGTCCAGCACCCCGCCGCCGCGCAGATTGATCTCGTCGAGCATCCAGGTGTTCTTTCCGAGCGCGGGTTGAGGGATACGCGTTGTCTTGCCCGCATTGCTCGTCTTTTCGCCGTTATCGAGCAGCATGATCCGCCGTCCGTTGCCGGTTTGCATGTAAACGGTGCCGCAGGCGGCACCCTTCCTGCTCGACGATCCGCCAATGCTTTGCATCGTTCCGTTGAAGCCGCTGAAGTCCTGGCCGGGCCCGGTTAAAATGACGGCGACGCGACCGCCACCGCTGGCGCTGCCGGAATTGCCACCGTCGGCCTTGATCGTACCGTTTCCGGTAAGGCTGTTTGCCCTCAGGAGGATACTGCCGCCGGCTGAGCTTCGATCGCCATCGGATCTGCCGTCGGCCTCGATTGAGCCGTTAATGGTTGCACTGCCGATGACCTCGATCACTATCGCACCGCCACCCAGTCCGCCGGCCGAACTTCCATAAGCTGTCGGCTGGTCGTAATCGCCATAGCAGATTTCGCTGATGCCCCCCGCGCCGCCGTGTGAAGCCCCCCGCTGGCTGTTGCCTTGCCCTGGCCCCGCGTTATTGAATCCGGCCTGGTCCACGTTGATCGAGGAGTTGCTCGCCAGTGTGAGACCGCCGCCGATCTTGACCTTGAGCCAGTAGCGTTGCTGTTGATCGGCGCTGGGCTGATCGGTGCGATGTTGCCATGTCCCGCCATCGAGTGTGCAGGTGCCAACGATGACGAATTGCGTGAACGTCGTGTCGTGATCGGGATGCGTCGTTTGAAAGGTGACCGTGTTGTTGCTGTACGATGCGTTCTGCGTCCAAGACAGGACATTGGAGGGCAGGCTGGTGTCCCAGGTCAGGTTCCCGGACTGGATGACGATATCGTCGCCTGCGAGCGGGTGGTCGTTCGTATCGGACCCACCGGTCCATCCACTGTTGTAGGTCGCGGTTGCGGCGCTGCTCTCAAGGGTTACGAGGCAGGCGCCAAGAAAAAGGAGATATGCCGGAGCACCACGCACGCCCTATATATTACACTGGGGAGTGATGACATTCCAGTGCTTCGCTGCGAATTCGGGCGATCAGGCGATCAGGCGATCAGGCGATCGGGGGTGGCTGCGCCACACGATTGAATCCCAGCGGATCGCGGCCGGATATCTGCATCAACGCGTGGCTGGGCGAATCCCACTTGAGCACCTTGACCAGGGGCACGATGACTCGCACGGCGAGGCCGACGCGGCGCATGTCGGAGGTGTTCGGCGCGGAATGGTGTAGCGTGCGTTCGTTGAAGAGCACGAATTCACCCGGTTGCATTTCGATGAGCCGCGCGTCGTCGGTATCGAAACCGGTTGGGTCAGCCATCTCCTGGAACGCCATCTCTTTGCCGGCGGATACATGTGGCAACAGGTTGCGATGCGATCCGGGAATGAGCTGCAGGCAGCTGTTTGCTTCTGTCGACGGGTCAATCGCGATCCACGCGGAGATGATCACGGGTGGCTCGAGCGGCCAGTAATTGTAGTCCTGGTGCCAGGGGATTGCCTTGGCTCCGGGTTCCTTGACAAAAAAGTTCGTGCGCCAGAGCAAGAGATCTTCGCCGTAGATCGAGGCCATTCGGCTGACGATGGCCGGGTGCGCGGCAAGGTCGTAAATACACCGGTGGTCCAGGTGCCTGTTGTGGGCAAGTGTGTCGTGGTCCGGGGACGGCGTTTGGAGCACGCGTTCGACGTCGCACCTGACCGTGGCCATCTCCTCCGGTTCGCAGAGTTTGTAAGGGCCCAGATAGCCGTCGGTTCGGAATTGATCGATCGCGGTCGTAGCGAGGCGGTCTTTTTTTCTCGTTGGCATGCTGATGTCAACCGGTACGCGTCGTCAGAGGCGGTCGAATGTTGAGGTGGAAACGCTCAATGTCGTATACGGTCGAGGATGCGTTGCGTGTTTCCGGATAACAGCTTGATCTTGTCTTCTTCGCTGATGTCCGCTCCGAGCACAACGCCGACCTGCTGGGTATTGCTGAAGAAGTATATATCCGACCCCCATAGTACTTTCTCTGCGCCGGCGCCGTCGACAAGGCGTTTGACCATGCCGCGTGGTGCCCGGCTGAGCACCGTGTCGATGTAGATGTTCTCGTGGTCGCGTCCGAGGGAAATGTAGCTGTCCGGGTTGAGGCTTCCGGCGTGCGCGGCGATCAGCGCGGCATCCGGGTACTTCTCGTTGATGGCCCGCATCTCGTCATGTTCCGGGCCTCCCCATGTGTGGAAAAGAACCGGTAGACGGCGTTCGTGGGCGATCGCGAAGGCGGCATCGTAGTCCGGATGCAGGTAATTGTGCCCGTTGCCATTGTGCAGTTTGAGGCCGGTGTATCCTTGATCAAGCCATTGCTCGATGCGTCGTGCGAGATGTTCGGCGCCGATGGGATAGAGGCCGATGTAGCCGAGGATGCGATCGGGCGCCGTCTGCATGTATTCCACCATCCGGTCGTTACCCCAGATGATGTCGGATGACAACACGCGCATGTGGCTGAAGATCGTCTTCGAGATTCCGATGCGGTCCATGCAGTCGATCACGGATTGCGGCTCAAGGTCGGGAATGGCAAAGGCGTAACGCCCGAGATGCGCGTGCATGTCGATCACGTTGCATTCAAGGGGCTTGCCTTGCAGGGCTTGTTCGAGAAGTGTGCTCATTCCTGAATGGCCCCGATCAATCGATCCATGTTGGCGCTCCCGATCAGGGCCTTCTCTTCTTCCGATATGTTGGCGTAGGTCAGGTAGGTGACGGCGGCCGTCTGTTCTGCGCCTGGAAAGCCCGTGCCGAAGAGCAGGCGCGTGGGACCGACTCTCTCGATGATCTGTTCGATGCCCATGTGGATGTTGTATGGATTTCCAATGGACGCATAAATATTTGGGAAAGTCTCGAGTAGTGGCAGCAGCGTGCGTTGTGCGCGATAATCGATTTGAGTATAGATGATTGGTAAGCGGGGAAAGCGTTCGGCTATCGTTGCCAGTTCGCGTTGCGACATGGTTTCGCTGCCCACGTATACGGGAAGCGCGCGCTCGGAAACGGCCCCGAAAAGGTTGTCACTTACCCAGTCGGCAGCGAACCAGTGGTCGGCTCCGCATCGAATATACGCGGCTGCAGCGCCGTGGTGGATCGCGTCCGCCACTTGTTCGGTCTCGTCCGGGAGATCGTAAGCCGTATTCGGCACGACGATCGGGCAGGGCACGAGGCCCGGATGTGCTTCGCATGCCGCGTATATGGTTTCGTTGGCATGCATCGGGTCGGATGTTCCCCCAATCTCGGGTTCACGACGCACGAGTGTTCGCGTGATGCCGAGGCGTTCGGCGGATGCGAGTAGCTCCTCGGCGCCAGCCGAATCCGTGGTGCCGGGTGCGTAGCCGAGGATGGACGCCTGGATGTCGAATAGAGGGATGAGCATAACGCGTGCTTTCGGTTGATTTTGGCGCGGCCCTCGTAGCGAGTCAAGGAACCTATGGCCGTTCATGCTTGACGTCGGAACCTTGAATGGACCACGAATACACTTGGGAGTTAGAACTGTGAAACCGAAATCCATATGGCCCGTGCTAACGTCGTATAGTGGCGACCACCTTGGCGAAGTCGCGATGCCCATGGGCGGCATTGGAACGGGTACGGTGTCGCTCGGTGGGCGCGGGGACCTGAGAGATTGGGAGGTGATGAATGCCCCGGCGAAAGGGTACACGCCGACCGGGTGTTTCTTTGCGCTTTATGCCCGGGCAATGGGCCGGTCGGCGGTCACGCGGGCGCTTGAGGGGCCGCTCCGGCCTCCGTTCGAGGGGTCCTCCGGCAGTACGGTCGCGAACCACGGATTGCCCCGGTTTCGCGACTGTTCGTTCGATGCCGCCTACCCGCTCGCCCAGGTCCATCTCGCGGATCCGGATGTGCCCCTCGACGTTCGCCTGGAGTCATTCAACCCCTTGATTCCGGGCAATGCCTCAGACAGTGGACTGCCGGTGGTGGCCCTGCGTTACGTCCTTGTTAACCGGAGTACAAAATCAGTAGCGGCCAGTGTCTGCGGATCGATTGCGAACTTTATCGGCGACGATGGCAGCAACGGCAAGATCTCAAAAGGCCGTATTCGATATAGCAAGCGTGGGATGAATGGCCTCGTCTGTTCCTCCGAGGGCGTGAACAAGGCAGCCCAGCAGTGGGGCACCATGGCGCTTGCAACCACGGCACGTCGTGGCCTGTCGTACACGACCGGATGGGTGTCCAAAGGGTCGCGCCAGGGAGTGCGGACCGAGAGTCTCCGGCTCGAGCAGTTCTGGGAGGACTTCAGCACGGACGGCAGGTTGACATCGCGTCCAGAGAAGAATGTTGACGATCCGCGCGGTTCGCTCGCTGTTAGCCTGACCATTCCTCCGCGGTCCGAGCGTAGCGTGACGTTTCTGATTGCCTGGCATTTTCCCAACCGCATGACCTGGTCACCGGAAGGACCAGCGGGCGATAAAATTGATATCAAGAAAGATCGTGAAGGAAACTTTTACGCCACGAAATTCCGTGATGCCTGGGATGTGGCACTCAAGACTGCCGCCGCCCTGCCGCGATTGGAGCGCGATACGGTCGCGTTCGTGCAGTCCCTTTTGGACAGCGACCTGCCGGCTGAAATTAAGGAGTCGGCGCTCTTTAACATCAGTACACTACGCACGCAGACGGCGTTTCGAATTGAAAGTGGTCATCTGCTTGGATGGGAGGGGACGCACGCTTCGGCCGGTTGCTGCTTCGGCTCGTGTACCCATGTCTGGAACTACGAGACCACGACGCCGTTCCTCTTCGGCGACCTGGCCCGTACGATGCGCGAAGTCGAGTTCCTGTATGCGACGCGCACCACTGGTCACATGACGTTCCGCACGACGCTGCCACTGAATACCGCCAACCAGAGGCATTTTATGGCGGCGGCCGATGGGCAGATGGGTTGCTTGATGAAGCTCTATCGCGAATGGCAGCTTCACGGCGACGATGATTGGTTGCGGTCGGTCTGGCCCATGGCCCGCAAGGCATTGGCATTCTGCTGGGTCCCTGGCGGATGGGACGCGGACAAGGATGGCGTGATGGAAGGTACGCAGCACAACACGATGGACGTCAACTATTACGGCCCCAACCCGCAGATGGGCGGATGGTACCTGGGCGCCCTTCGCGCGGCGGAGGAGATGGCGCGCCATCTGGGCGACGACGAGTTCGCCGGCACCTGCCGTGACCTGTTCGAGCGCGGGCGTCGTTGGTATGACGAGAATCTTTTCAACGGAGAATATTACGAGCACGAGGTTCGGCCCCCGAAAAAGGGTCAGGAAATTGCGCCGGGCCTTCATCTCAATGTCTTTGATCCTGATGCGCTTGCGTCGGCAACTGACCCACCCAATCAACTGGGGTCGGGCTGCCTGATCGACCAGTTGGTGGGGCAGTACATGGCGCATGTATTGGGCCTTGGGTATTTGTTCAAGCGTACACAGGTCCGGAAAACGTTGAGCAGCATCGTGAAGTATAATCAGCTGGACAATTTCTACGGACATTTGAACATCATGCGTTCGTACGCCCTCAGCGATGAATCGGCGGTCGTGATGTGCACCTACCCGCGTGGGCAGCAACCGGGTACCTCCTTCCCGTATTACACCGAGGTGATGACCGGGTTTGAACATCAACTGGCATCGCACATGATCTATGAAGGGCAGGAGAAAGAAGGGCTGGAGATCATTCGAGCGATCCGCGCGCGATACGACGGCAAGCGGCGCAACCCCTTCAATGAGGCTGAATGCGGAAATCACTATGCGCGCGCTATGGCGGCCTGGTCGCACGTATTGGCGTGGACCGGATTTCGCTATTCGGCCGTTACGCAAACAATGACCTTCGGCACGCGCGTTGGGACCCACTTCTGGTCGAATGGATCCGCATGGGGCACCTGTCGGCTGCGGCGGCCCGGTGCCGGCTATCGTGTAACGTTACGTGTTCTTTACGGTTCGGTGAAACTGCGCGAATTCGCGTTAACGGGCGTGGGCTCCACGATCCTGAAAAGAGCGCGCAGCCTGAAGCGAGGTGCGGAACTTCGCCTGAGGGTCAAGTAGGCTTAGGATGGATCTATCCGGCAAGAACGCATTGATCACCGGCGGTGCCGTACGTGTCGGCCGGGCCATTACGCTGGCGTTGGCAAATGCGGGGTGCAACGTGTTCATCCACTATGGGCATTCCGTAACGTCGGCCGAGAAGACCACGATCGAGGCGGAGGCCGCGGGGGTGCGTGTGGTTCCGGGCTCAGCCGACCTCGCGGATGCAGAGCAAGTGGAGGCCCTGATTTCGAACGTCATCGGGTCGCTGGGTCCTCTCGATATTCTGATCAACAGCGCCGCCACGTTTGGCGAGGATGAGCTGGCGGATACATCGGTAGCGGGTTGGGATTCGCAGCTTGCGATCAATCTTCGCGCACCGTTCATTCTGAGCCGCGACTTTGCGCGCCGGCTTGGGGATGATCGGCCGGGCAAGATCGTCAATATCGTGGATGCCCGAATTTATCGTCCGGCGGGCGATCATTTTGCGTACCGTGTGTCGAAAGCCGGACTGGCCGCCATGACGGAAATGCTCGCGCAGGACCTGGCGCCGAATATCACGGTGAATGCCGTGGCATTGGGTGTGATCTTGGCGCCGTCGGGGAAGGACCCGTCCTTTCTGGAGGATCTGGCGGCGACGCGTGTTCCGCTCCAACGCCCCGGCAACGTGGAGATGGTGGCCGACAACGTGTTGCACCTGTTGCGCAGCGATTTCCTGACCGGCGTTATCGTACGCCTCGACGGCGGCGAGTTCTTGTAGAGAGTAGTCTATACTGCGGGGCACGCCGATGGCATATGCCACGCTAATGAAAGTCGCGGCTTTTGCGCCTGGCGGGTTGCGTAGAGATCTTTGGGGTCCAGAGTCTGTCGGCCACGATATGGGTCACGCCGCCGTCGGACTGCAGTTTGCCGGTGACGCCGAGTAGTGTTGCTGTTTTGGCCAGGAGCCGATGGGCCTGATAGACGCGCTCCCATATCACGAGATTCACGAACCCGGTCTCGTCTTCGAGCGTCATGAAGACCACGCCCTTGGCCGTGCCGGGACGTTGACGGCAGATGACCATGCCGGCGTAATGCACGCGCACGCCGTCCTGCATGTTGCGCACCACGGCAGCGTCCGGCAGCCGCATGCGCGTGAGTTCGTCGCGCAAGGGCACCAGCGGATGGCCGCGCGGGCTGTGCGACATCAGTTCATAGTCCCAGTGGATCGTCTCGAAGTCATCTAGTTCGCGGAAATGCGTCGCGCCTTCCGTGATCTCGAGTTGGAGATGTTCGGCCTGGCCCTGACGGGTTCCGAGAACCTCCCATAGCGCGTCGCGGCGCTTGCCCTTGAGGGTTTCAAGGGCGCCGCATTCCGCCAGTCGAGAGAGGCCGAGGCTGTTGATGCCTGATTCTGCGGCAAAGGTGTCAATGGAACGGTAGCCGCCGGCGGGGCGTTGTGCGACGACACGCTGCCCGTCCTCGCCGTTTAACCCCTTTACATAGCGCAAGCCCATGCGCACGACGAAACCCTTGCCACCGCCCCCGGTTGGTTCCAGCGTGCAATCCCAGTCGCTGCGCTGCACATCAACAGCCCCGATAACGATGCCGTGCCGCTTGCCGTCCTCCACCAGGGTGGAAACACTGTAGAACCCCATCGGTTGTGCATTCAATATGGCGCAGAGATAGGCGGCCGGGTGGTGACATTTCAGCCAGGCCGTGGCGTAGGCGATCAGCGCAAAACTGGCCGCATGGCTCTCGGGAAACCCGTAGTCGCCAAAGCCGCGAATTTGATCGAAGACCTGCTCGGCGAAATCTTCGCTGATTCCCTTGTCCGTCATGCGTCCGATCAATCGTTCGCGATGACGTTCGATCCGTCCCGTGCGGCGCCAGGCAGCCATGTCACGCCGCAGTTGATCGGCTTCGCCCGGCGTGTAGTCAGCCGCAATCATGGCGAGTTGCATGACCTGCTCCTGAAAGAGGGGAATGCCCAGTGTCTTTTTCAGCACCGGCTCGAGACTGGGATGCGGATAGGTGACGGGTTCTTCACCCGATCGCCGCCGCAGATACGGATGCACCATGCCACCCGTAATCGGCCCGGGCCGCACAATGCTGATCTCAATCACGAGGTCGTAGTAATTGCGTGGCTTAAGCCGGGGCAGCATCGACATCTGGGCTCGGCTCTCGATCTGGAAGGTACCGACGGTATCTGCCTTGCGGATCATTTCGAATGTGGGTTCATCCTGCGGCGGAAGGGTTGCCATGCTGAGGCGATCCCCGCCATGCCGGGCGATTAACTCAAAGGCGCGATGCACGACGTTTAATGCGCCGAGACCCAGCAGGTCGACCTTGAAGAGTCCGAGATCTTGGAGGTCGTCCTTGTCCCATTGGATCACGGTCCGCTCGGGCATGGTCGCGTTTTCGATGGGCACCAGGTCGCGCACCGGTTCGTGCCCGAGCAGAAAGCCACCCGGATGAATCGAGAGATGCCGGGGGAAGTCCTCGATTTCGATGGCGAGACGCAACAGGTTCTCGTGCCAGATGTTCTGGGGGTCGAAGCCGGCATCGTGGAAAGACTCGCGCGTCAGGGAGTCGTAGTGCGAGAGCGTATTGGCGAAACGTTCGAGCGATGTTTCGGGAAAACCAAGTGCCTTGCCAACGTCGCGTACGGCAGAGCGGGCACGGTAGCGAATGAAGTTGGCGACCATGGCGGCGTGGCTGCGCCCGTATTGTCGGTAGACATACTGAATGGCCTCCTCGCGGCGACTGTGCTCGATGTCGAGGTCGATGTCCGGCGGTTCGGCGCGTTCGCGCGAGATGAAACGCTCGAAGAGCAAGCCCATGCGTACCGGATCGACGGCGGTGATGCCGAGGCAATAGCACACGGTGGAATTGGCCGCCGAGCCGCGCCCCTGGCAGAGAATGTCGTTTTCGCGACAGAAGGTAACCAGTTCATGCATGGTCAGGAAGTAGCCGTCGTACTCGAGCTCGCCGATGAGCTGCAATTCTTTCTCGATCTGGGCGCGAACGTTGACCGGCACGTTGCCTGCGTAGCGCTCATCGGCCCCGGCAATCGTCAGCTCGCGCAAATGACCGGCGGAGCTTGGTCCACCGGTAAGATCCTGCGAGGGATAGCGGTATCGAATTTCCGACAACGTGAACGTGCAGCGTTCGGCCACCTCTTCCGTGCGGCGGATGGAGCGTATGTCGTCGTTGTAGAGGGTTTCAAAACCATGTGGCGCAAGCAGGGCATGTTCGGCGTTGGATCGGGTTAGTTGTCCTGCCGTGGCCAGTGTGACGCCGTGGCGAATACAGGTCAGTATGTCCTGCAGCGGTCGCCGGGCCCGCGTGTGGTAGAGCACCTCCTGTCCGGCAAGAGTTGGGATGTCGTGCCGTTGTGCTTGTTCTCGCAAACGACGTTCGCGGCGCGCGTCGTCCGCTTCGCGGTGACGCAACAGCAACGCGTAAAGCCGGTTGCCGAAGGCTTTCTTGAGTTGGCTGACCGATTCCTCGGTATAGGAACCGAAGGCCTCCCCGCCCCAGAGCGCTAGCAGGCCCGTGGCATGTGCGCAGGTCTCGTCAAGCCCGACGTGGCTGATGCCCTTGGGTGATCGCAGGCGGCCGTTGGAGAGCAGGCGACAGAGGTTTGCATAGCCTTCGCGATTCTGCACAAGCAGGAGCAGGATAGATTCGTCGTGCAGCGTGACCTGTGCGCCGACGATGAGATGCACTCCCAGTTCGCGGGCTTTCTTGTGCGCGCGCACAATGCCATATACGCCGTCGCGATCCGTGATGGCGATCGAGCGAATTCCGACCCGATGCGCTTCTTCCACCAACTCGTCCGGATGGCTGGCGCCCTCCATGAAGGAGTAGTTGGTCTTGCACCAGATAGGCGCGTAGCTAGAATTCATAAGTCGTGGGTTGCGCGGAGTCTTTCGGATTCCGGATTGGGGATATTCTCACTCAACCTCTCCTTGCAAAAACCAGCGTTTGGTCGGCTGATCCTGGTAGATCCAGAACCAGCGTCCGTTATGGGTGCGGACGTAGTAGTAGGCGCGCGCGACTTCGCGCGCCCACCAGCCGCCCGAGACGACATGCGGACCGATCACCTCTTCGACCGGACCGTCGGCCATGCGTCCCACGATCCATCCGTCGGGCTCATGGCGTAATCGCGAGCGGAGTTCAATCGGCCGGGAATAAACGCGGCGCACGAGGGGCCGTATTTTAACGGCAGCAGGTTGTGGCGTATCAATGCTTTCGATTGCTTCCCACGAGTACGTCGCTTCGGGCAGGTGACGTTCGTGCAGGCGGGCATGCATGATGGAGCCGTGCCCCATGTTGGCGCGAATTTCGGCAAAGGCCCGGCGAATCGCGGTCAGACTGCGTTCTTGTGCCTGGCGAAAGAGTTCGAGTTGTTGACGGGTGGCGCGGATGCCGGCCCCCCGCAAGGTCAGTTCCGTAATGCCGGAAGAAAGGGCAAGGGGTTCGATTTTCAGGTAGAGCAACGACATCAACTGCGCGAGGTCGAGCGTGGGGGCTGCGGGCTGCAAGGATTCGCGGCAGCGTCGCTTATCGTCCAGAAGGAGAAAGAAATGTAACGAGATCAGCACCTCGCGCCGCGCTGCAAATTCCTGGAGCATGGATTGCAGGAGCGGTTTGATAATGAGCGCCAGGCGCTGCTGATTGGTTTCGGGGTGATCGAGCATGATCGTGCGTCGCACGGGCTCGCAAATGGGGTGGGGCGACATGGGGTCCCATACGTCTCCCGTGGCAAGGCGATGCAGCTCACAGGTGAGATTGCCGAATCGTCGACGAATGCTACCTGCAGGCAGATCGATGAATTCACCCAGGGTGTCGATGCCCAGCTTGAGCAACGTGTCCCGCACGGCCGGTTCAAAACGCATGCGGTTGAGTGGAACGCGTCGCACAAAGGCGCGCTCCTGCTGCGTATCGTGGAAAAGGATATTACGGTTGCCGGCCTTGGCGGTGGCATAGGTGCCGAAACGCGAGAAGCCGACAATGACCAGTGCGAACAGGCCCGTGGACTGCAGGTCGCTGCAAATCAATGCAGACCACTCGCGCAGTGAGGGGTAGAGCTCCTGCAGGCCGCCCGTTCCCAGCCAGAAGGTTCCGGGCTCGAGGCGCGAGGGTTCAACGCTGGGCGTGAAGTTCCAGAGGCGCTGCAGGATTGCGGCAACGGTCTTCTGGACCTCGTCCTCGTCGACGACGCCGCTGCGCAGATTGCCGGCAAGCGAAAGGCCGGCCGTATAGCGCATGCCGGGAAGAATGCGTTGAGCCCGGGCGTGTTCGTTGACCCATTGAATGGTTCCCTGTGCTTTTTCGCGATCGACTACGGCAACGGGCGATTCCTTCCAGTCCGCGTGGCGGTTCAGCAGGATCTGTAGCGGCAGGGCGGGCACGTCAACACAGGCCATGCGGTCCACGGCAAACCTCCACGTATCCCCAGCCGGGTCCGGTGCGTTTGTCTTTGATCACCTGCAGCTCACAGGTGAAACGATTGAAGCCGCTGCGCTGCTTGTCTATTTCGCCGCGGATCGAAACCAGCGATCCGAGTGAAGGCGATCCGCGTTCGTTACGCGTCAGGTAGAGCAGGGCGGTGTGATGTTTCCGGGCCAGACCGGAGAGACGGGTTTGGGTGCCAACACGCAGGCGTCCGAGTTGGCTCACGTCGAGAATGATCAACGTGAAGCCACCGGAACGCAAAAGCGCATCGGCCGCCATGGCGGCCTTGTTGGGTTGGGATACGCGAATGACGGGTAACGCGGCAAGGTCGATTCCCGATGCAACGAAGTCGGGTGGAAAGAAAATTGATTCCGTGTCACCAATCCAGGCGGCCAATTCGCCGCGTTGTTGTGCCTCCAGGATGAGTGCGGCAGCCGACGTCAGAAAGGTAGGCGTACAACGACTGGTTATCTCCACGAATCGGCCGGCCAGCGTGTCGAGTGACCAGGTATGGGAGGCCGGTTCCATGGCGTCAAAAAGCCGGTTGGCGGTACAAATGCCGGGCAAGGTGTCGATAGACTCCGCAGACGGGGCATCCGGTGCAATGGGGCCGCCGACTGGTTCCTGCGTAGGCATCAGTTCGCAGGCGAATCGATGAAACGCCGCACCTCGGTGACTTTGCCAAGGATGGAGCAGCGGTCGGGTGGGGGAAGGATCGGTTCAAAATCCGGATTTTCGGGATGAAGCTCAATGCGGTTGCGACGCAGACGCAATCTTTTCACCGTGGCTTCGTCATCGACCAGCGCGACGACGATTTCGCCGTTCTCAGCGGTGGGTTGGGAATGCACGATAACGATGTCGTTGGGCAGGATGCCGGCGCCGAGCATGCTTTCGCCGCGCACACGCAATGCGAAAAGTTTGTCGGCCGACCGGGCATTGGCCGGAAGATAGCTTTCGGGGTGTTCAATGGCCGCATTCAGGTTGCCGGCCTGAACGTGACCGAGCAGGGGAATCAGGACAGGGGGCGGACCGTCCTGCTTGCCGGCCGGCAGGCAGTAACCGCGCGCCTTGCCGGGACGCTTGGCCAGCAAGCCCTCCTTGACCAGGCGCTCCAGATGCTCACGCGCGGTCTGCACGGCGCGGAACCCGAAGGCGTGCTGCACCTCGCGGACCGTGGGCGGCTGGCCCATTTGCAACTGCTTGCGCACATACTGATAGATACGTTCGCGGGTCCGGCCGGGTTGTGTTCTTGGCGACATACCCCTTATCTACCAGACAAATGTCTGGTATGTAAAGCCGGAAATTTTTAAAGTTCTATCACTAAATGATCAGTGCGATTCGCCGATTACCACGCGCTTAGCGCGCGGCCCAGGCCATGCCGCGTAGCACGATCGTACGGGCTTCTTCAATCTCGAAGTCCTTGTGCGTATGACCCCAGGCGGCAACGAAAACGCGTCCATCGCCGTACTGACGGGTCCATGCGTAAGGCATGACGGTTCCAGCAGGATACTGCGATGTTTCTCCGTGTTCGCCCGAGAATGTCGTTGTTGCCAGGACCGTGTTGCCGGGATCAGTGTGGCAGTAGTACTGTTCCGTGTCGGGTAGCGTGAAGGACTCGATTCCCTTCGTAATCTCGTGATCGGCGACGATGTTGACATTGTACGACGGGATGCAATTACCCGGGTGCGCGACCCACTGTCCGCCGGTCATCCACTGGTACTCGGTGTTGAGACGAAAGGAATCGATGACGCCGCCGTGCCAGCCCGCGAAACCGACGCCGCCCTTGACCGTGTTGAGGAGTCCGCGTTCCTGTTCGCCGCTTATGTCGGCCATCGTCACGCATTGCACGACAAGATCCTTGCTCTGCATGTTGGCTTCATCGAGATACGCGTCGAGGCTGTCGGACATCTCGACTTCGAAGCCGGATTCTTCAAGCAACGGTACAAAGAGATCGGTGGATTCTACCGGCGTGTGTCCGTCCCATCCGCCGCGGACAATCAGTACTTTTTTCATCTGGGTTGTTCCTCAAGTCAGGGTTTCGTTTTGTTCATCGATAACCCGCGCATTCTGGCGACTGAAAAATATTTTCAAAGCACGAAATTCGGGTGCGGCCCGGATTTAGCCTCCGCGCCTGGTGATATGCCGCATGTTCTGGCCGGGCTCCGGCGTCAGATCTGGACGCTGCCGACGATCGCGGAGGCCTGTTGATGCCCGTGTCGCGCGAGGTAGTCGGAGATTCCGCCGATCACCTCGATGGCGGTATTTGGATTGGTGAAGTTCGCCGTGCCGACTGCCACCGCAGTGGCACCCGCGATCATGAACTCGAGCGCATCGGCTGCGGTGCAGATGCCGCCCATGCCAATGACGGGAATATCGACGGCCGCCGCGGCCTCCCATACCTGTTTGACGGCGATCGGATGAATGGCCGGGCCGGTCAGGCCGCCGGTGACGTTCGCAATCAGCGGCCGCCGTGTTTCGATATCGATCGCCATCGCCGGTACGGAATTGATCAGGGAAATGGCGTCCGCGCCGGCCGCTTCGCAGGTTCGCGCGAAGTGCGCCACGTCCGCGATATTTGGGGCGAGTTTGGGGATGATAGGAAGTGTTGTATTGGCGCGCACGACCTGCACAACCTCGCGGATCATTTCAGGATCGGTTCCGAACATCGCGCTGCCTTCCTTGATATTGGGGCAGGAGATGTTGAGCTCGAGTGCGTTGACGCGCTCGATCTCGCTCAGACGCGCGGCCACCTGGCCGTATTCTTCGACGGTCGTCCCCCAGATGTTCACGACCAGAGGGACCGTGTAGTCCTCGAGAAAGGGGATGTAGGACGCAATGAATTCCTCGACGCCGGGTCCCGGCAGGCCGATCGCGTTGATCAACCCGCTGGCCGTCTCGACGGCTCGCGGAGTCGGGTTGCCTGTGCCGGCATCCATGCGTATGCCCTTGACGACCACGGCACCCAGGGCATTGAGGTCGACGAGATCCGCGTACTCGGGACCGTAGCCGAAGGTTCCTGACGCGACCATGACGGGGTTGCGCAGGGTCAGTGTACCGATCGTTGTTGTGAGATCAGGTGCCTTACTCATGTTCGTCCCAGACGATCTGGTTACATTCGAAGACGGGGCCCTCGGTGCATACTCGCGCCCAGATCCAGTCTCCGTTCGCCCCCCTCGGGTCGCGCACTTTTTGAACACATACCAGGCAGGCGCCGACGCCGCAGCCCATGTTGCGATCCATTGAGAGCCAGGCGGTGTAGCCGTCGTGCCGCGCACGATCCGACACGGCGCGCAGCATGGGATTGGGCCCACAGGCAAAGAATTCCGGCGTTGCGGTGGGAATGGGCGCGCTCTTCCAGTTTGAGAGGTAGTCGTCAAGCGCCGCGGTCACGAGGCCCCGGCGGCCGAGGCTGCCGTCCTCGGTCGTAATCTCGACCGTCCAGTCGATCGCGCGGAAATCGTCCACGCAGAGTATGTCCGCTGCCGTGCGGCCACCCATGAAGATCGTGCCGGTCTCCGTCATGCCGGCGGCAACCATGTAGAGGGCCGCCATGCCGTAGCCCCCCGCGACGAGCAGGGGGTGTTTAATGGCGTCGTTCACCGGAAAGCCGTTTCCCAGTGGGCCGATCAGGCTGATTGTTTGACCGGGTGCGATGTCGACCATCGCGCGTGTGCCTTTGCCGACCGGCTTGTACAGGATCGAGATCGAGACGTGGTCGGCGCGATAGATGCTGAACGGACGCCGCAAGAGCGCGTCGTCGAGACCGGGAACGAGCAGATGCACGAACTGTCCCGGAGTGACATGGGGGCCAATGCCCGGGGCCGTCATTTCGAGTACGCGGTATTCGCCGTGCAGAATTTCGTGGCGACGGACCGCGACGGTCTCGCTAAGCATGGGGCGCGTCATGAGTCTTGCATCTCCTGGGCGCGCAGTTGTCCGCATGCGGCATTGATCCCGCGGCCGCGCGAATTGCGGTAGGTGGTATTGATGCCGGCCTTCTGCAGGATCGCGATGAACATGTCCGCCGTGCTATCGGGGCAGGCCTCGGCTTCGAACTCGTCGATTGGGTTGAGCCGAATCAGGTTCACGCGACATTTCAGCGGGAGAAGTATGCGTACCAGTTCATGGGCCTGTTCTTCCGAGTCGTTGATATTCCGCATCAGGGAGTATTCGAAGGTGATGATGCGATTGGTTTTCCGAGTGTATGCGCTGCAGGCCGCCAGCAGGTCGGATACGGGGTAGCGACGGTTGATCGGCATGAGTTTCGAACGCACTTCGTCGGTTGCGGCGTGCAGCGAGACGGAGAGCTCCACCTGCAGGTCCTCCTTGCTTAGCTGCTCTATGCCGGGTACGACGCCGACCGTGCTGATCGTGATTCGCCGGGCGCCGATGTTCATGCCGGTGTTGTCGTTCATCGTGCGTATCGATTGCAGGACTGCTTGATAATTGTCGAACGGTTCTCCGATTCCCATGAAGACCACATGGGTCGGGCTTTCTTCAAATTCGCGACCTGCAAGAATCACCTGGCTGACAATCTGACCGTGCGTGAGGTTTGAATGGAAACCGCCCTGTCCGCTGGCACAGAACGTGCAGCCGAATTTGCAGCCGACCTGTGCGGACACGCAGACGGTTCGGCGGGTTTGTGCGACGATCAAAACAGTCTCAACCAGGGCCCCGTCCGGCAATTGCAGCAGGAGTTTACGCGTGCGCCCCTTTTCGCCGTCGACTCGGGCGACACGGGCGCTCTTGATGTCGAGATGTCCGGCGATTCGATCGCGAAACGCCAACGGGAGGTTCGTCATCTCCTCCCACTCGATCGCGCGCTGCACGTAAAGCCAGCGCCAGAGCTGATCCGCGCGGTAACGCGGGGCATCCAGAGAGGTGCAGGCCGCGTTGAGTTCCTCCCGGTTCAGTTCGAAGATCGATTCCTTGTCTCTTTCGGTATTCAACGCGTCTTATGTTATCGCTCGCCCTGCCATGTTGCGAGTTTGAATTGTATTGAGTACACCCGAGCCGTACGGTAAGGGCCATCACTTAGGAAGTGAATGGGATGAAAGACGTTGGTGTTCAAATTGAGGAGCTGATCGGCAACACGCCGTTGTTGCGACTTGCCCGGGTGGCCGATGGCCTCGCCGCGGGGGTGCGCATCTATGCCAAGGCGGAGTGGTGTAACCCCGGCGGATCGGTCAAGGATCGTCCGGCGCTGAACATGATCCGTGATGGCGTTCGCAGCGGAAATCTAACCGCGGATCACACGTTAATCGACGCCACCTCAGGCAACACGGGTATCGCCTATGCCATGTTGGGCGCGGCAATGGGCTACCGCGTAAAGCTTTGCGTACCGCGCAACGCGAGTCCGGAGCGGTTGCGCATAATGGAGGCCTACCGCGCGGACCTTGTTCTGACCGATCCGGGCGAGGGCACCGACGGGGCGATTCGCGAGGCGCGTCGCATCGTCGCGGCCGATCCCGACACGTACTTCTATCCGGATCAATACGAGAATGAAGCGAACTGGCGGGCTCACTACGTAACCACGGCCAACGAAGTCTGGGAGCAGACCGACGGAGCCGTAACCCATTTCGTGGCCGCCTTAGGCACATCGGGCACCATGATGGGCACGGGGCGTCGGCTCCGTGAGTTGAATACGGAGATCGAGCTGATATCGGTTCAGCCGGACTCGCCTTTCCATGGACTCGAGGGCATGAAGCATATGCCCAGCGCCCTCGTGCCGGGCATTTATGACGACAACCTGTGCGACAGGAATCTCGAGATCGGGACCGAAGCCGCGCAGGCGATGATCATGGAGTTGTCGGCGAAGGAAGGGGTTCTCGTTGGCCCGTCATCCGGTGCCGCCTGCAGGGCGGCGCTGCAGGTGGCGGAGGGGTTAGATTCGGCATGCATCGTGACGGTTTTCCCGGACAACGCCACCAAATATTTGAGCGAGGGGTTCTGGGGCGAGGATTGATGTTGTCGATCAGGGACAACGAGTTACGCGCAATTCGGGCGCAGGGCGAAACCAGCTATCCTCACGAGTGCTGTGGCTTTCTTTTGGGCGGGATTGACGGCGCCAGGCGCCGCGTCGATGCGCTACTCTCGGCGGAAAATGTGCACGAGGAAAATCACGAGAGGCGATTCCTGATTACACCGAAAGCCTACATGTTCGCCGAGCGGGACGCACGGGCCAGGGGACAGGACATCGTAGGTTTTTATCATTCGCACCCCGAGCATCCGGCGCAGCCTTCGCAGTATGATCTGGATCATGCCTGGCCGAACCTGTCTTACATCATTGTGTCGATTCAGAATGGCGAGGCCGCGGAACTGACTTCGTGGGTGCTGGCAGATGATCGTGAGGCCTTCGATGCGGAGGGAATCGAAAGAATAGCTTGATATCGGGTGTCTGTGGGGCAGGATACAGGGCCCTTCGGCTTCAATGTAAGTTCATCAGGGGTGCCGGCAAAAAGATGGGTACAACGATTGCTATACCGACCGCACTGCGACCTTATGCCGACAATCAGGCTGAGATCTCTGTTGACGGAGCCACCGTCGGGGAGTTGCTCGCAGGGCTTATGGAACAGTTTCCTGAACTGAAGCGTCATCTTTACAGCGATGAAGGGAAGCTGCGTAATTTCGTGAACGTCTATGTCAACGATGACGACATACGTTTTCTCGAGAAGGAGGCTACGCCGATTAATGATAGCGATACGGTCACGATCGTACCCTCCGTTGCCGGCGGCACAGAGGGCGTCATGATCGATGACGACATTGAACTTACGAACGATGAAATCTCGCGCTACAGCCGGCATCTGATTCTTCCAGAAGTCGGTCTGTCGGGGCAGAGGAAGCTCAAGCGGGCGAAGGTGCTCCTGATTGGCGCCGGTGGACTCGGATCTCCGCTGGGGTTGTATCTCGCTGCGGCAGGCGTTGGGAAAATCGGGTTTGTCGACTTCGATATCGTCGATTTCACCAATCTGCAGCGTCAGATCCTGCATTCGACTGAAGACGTCGGGCGTCCCAAGCTGGACTCAGCAAAAGAGACGCTACAGGGCATCAATCCCGGCGTGGAAGTAGCAACCTACGCAACGCGCCTTTCTTCCGATAACGCCTTCGATATCATGCGCGAGTACGATATGGTTATCGACGGTACGGACAATTTCCCAACACGATACCTCGTCAACGATGCCTGCGTTCTGCTCGACAAGCCGAATGTGTACGGCAGTATCTTTCGATTCGAGGGCCAGGCCTCCGTTTTTCATGCAGCGAAAGGCCCCTGCTACCGTTGCCTGTATCCCGAACCTCCACCGCCGGGCCTCGTGCCAAGCTGCGCAGAGGCTGGGGTGCTCGGCGTTCTGCCGGGTATTATCGGTACGATTCAGGCGACAGAGGCAATAAAACTTATTATCGGCCAGGGCAGTAGTCTTGTTGGGCGACTCATCCTCTATGACGCGCTGGGGATGACTTTCAAGGAGATGAAACTTCGCAAGGATCCCGATTGCCCACTCTGCGGCAAGAACCCAACGATTACAGAGCTGATCGATTACGAGGCGTTCTGCGGCATTCCGCAACAGGACCAGGCCGCCGAAGAGGAGAAGTCGCATATGAAAGAGATGACCACGACAGAACTCAAAAACCGCCTTGACGATGGCGCCACGATTCGTTTGGTCGACGTGCGAAACCCGGAAGAGTACGACATTTGTTTTATCGAGGGATCGGTCTTGATTCCGTTGGGCGAGCTTGCGGATCGGATTGGCGAGTTGAATCCGGATGATGAGATTGTTGTGCATTGCAAGATGGGCGCGCGCAGCGCGCGCGCGGTCGCGTACATGATGGAGAACGGTTTTAAGAACGTTACGAACCTTGAGGGTGGAATTCTGGCCTGGGCGCAGGAAGTGGAACCCTCAATGCCGACGTATTGAGGGCAGACCATGGCAGATAATGATTTTGCTGAGAAAACGTGTATCGCCTGCAAGGGTGGCGTTCCACCCCTTAAGGGCGCCGAGCTCGGGGCATTACATACCCGGCTGGGCGGGGGATGGGATCTGGTAGACGAGCACCATCTGGAGAAGGTCTACTCGTTTGATGATTTTCGAGCGGCGCTGGACTTCACCAATGCGGTCGGCGAGATTGCGGAGGATCAGAACCACCACCCGGATATGGAACTCGGGTGGGGACGGGTCAAAGTGCTGATCTGGACGCATAAGATCGATGGCCTGACGGAAAGCGACTTCTATTTCGCGGCGAAATGCGATCGCGCGCTCTAATGACCCCGGTTCTTTCGTGCTTTTTCAACGGACCGATTGATTTGAAGCCACCTGTTTTGGGTCGCGATTCGCGCATAGGGCGCGATCCTAATCCGGGCGTGACAATTCCGGGTACTCTCCGCCGGAATATAGCGCGTGCGGGTGCCCGACTGCGATTGGTCATGATGGTTAATCTATCAGCAGGAGGATAGGTTGCAGGAAAAACTGATACTTGTTGTCGACGACGAGGCGGCGATTTTGCAGGTTCTCTCCGCTCTTTTCAAGAGCGAGGGGTATACGACCCGCTGTACCCAAAACGGCGCTGAGGCCCTCGAAATCGTTGCCCACGAAAACATAAAACTCTGTCTGGTTGATCTACGCATGCCGAATATGAACGGCATGCAGTTGTGCGGTCAGATCAAACAGATCCGGCCCGATATGGAAATATTCGCGCTGAGCGCTTATGTTGACGCGGTTCCCCAGGAGGAGCTCCAGAAGAAGGGATTTTCCAGGACTTTCACGAAACCGTTCAAGGTAGATGAGCTAATGGCTGCCTGTGCCGAGATCATCGACGGTACCGGAACGCCCGCCCCCGGCGGCACCTCAGAATAGCACTTCCTCGTTTTCTTTTCCTCCGAACTGCCACGCCGATAGGGGCCCTTCAGGGATAGACCTTGGACACGCGGTATGCGCTTGCGGTGAGAAGCTGGTAGCCGAAAGCAGGCTGATCGGATCCGACTCCCTCGATCGGCGGTTCGTCCTCGCCACGAAAACACGACCATGAGTTTGATATCGATAACGGTTCCATATCGGTCCGAAATTGGTAAACAACGTGCAACTTAGCGATATTTACGTATTAATTAAGCGATATATAGAGCTACAGGTACAATGTTGTCGATATTTTCGTATTTATCTCTTGACGAGTTCTCGTATATAGGGAAACTTGTCCCGAATTACGAATATTGGATTACGAATGGCTAAAGATCACATAACCGGAGCCGAAGCGCTCGTCCGCGTCCTTGAGGACCTGGGCGTTGAGATTATATTTGGGCTGTCGGGTGGCGCCGCGATCCCGATCTTCGACGCGCTGGTGGATGCTAAGATCAAGTTGGTCCTGACCCGGCACGAACAAGGGGCC